>DATCGH010000691.1:0-4034 GCA_036509055.1 Caldimonas sp. | reverse complement strand
CTATATCTACCGTAGCGAGGTCGCGCTGCGCCAGCACCGCACCGACGACGCGCTGCGCGACGCGCAGCGCGCGCTCGACATGGCACGTCAGCTGCAAGCGGGAATCCCCTGGTCGAGCCGCACCGGTCTGGCGCAGCTGGCACGGGCCGATGCCTTGAGCCAGGGAGGACGGGCCGAGGACGCCCGCGCCGCGCTCGCGTCGGCCCTCGATCACCTTCGCCACGCCCTCGGCCAAGAGCATCCGACAACGCGGCGTGTGCTGGCGATGCAGACCCGCGGAGTGCGGCCATGAAAGCGTGACGACGCGGCCTCGATCGTGTCTTCTATTTGATGAGCTTGTCTGCCATCCGCAGGGCACCCTGCGGGACCGTGATGCCGATCTCACGCGCCGTTCGAAGGTTGAGGTGGAGCTCGATCCGGTCGAAGCTCTCGATCGGCAGGTCCCTCGGTGGCGTTCCGGCGAGGACCCGCCTGAGGTGCTTGGCCGACATGCGCCCGATCTCGTGCAGGCTGGTGCCGTAGCTCGCCAGCGCACCGTCGGCGACGAGGCTGTGTTCGTGGGACATCGTCGGCATCTTCTTGGCGCGGGCCACGTCGATGATCAGTTGCGCTTGGCTCAGCACCATCGCGTCGCCCAAAAGAAAGATCGCGTCTCCGGGCTCGCCGCCGACCTCACGCAGGCTCGAACGGACTTCCGCGACAGAGCTCACAGGGCGTTCCAGGAGCTTGATCCGCATCTGGCTCGCCGCCTCTCGAAGCGCCTTCGCTCCGTCGGCGGCGCTACGGTTGGCGGGGTCGTAGAAGGTCACGATCCGTTGAACGCCCGGCACAATCTCCAAGAGTATTTCGAGCCGCTTCGTCGTGAGATCGGTGACTCGGGTGTGAATCCCGGTGAGGCGGCCACCGGGTTTGGCATAGCTGTCGACCAAGCCCGCATTGACAGGATCGGTGCCGACGTAGAAAACGATCGGGATCTCTCGCGTCGCTCGCTTCGCTGCACGGGTGACGGAAGTCGCGCCGGTGTAGAGCACGTCGAACTTCTCGCGCTCGAATCGTTGCGCGACATCCTCGACCGTCTTCAGATCGCCGCCCGCCTCGCGAACATCGAGGACGAAGTCCCGGCCCTCTTGCATCCCAAGCTCGCGCAGGCCGTCGCGAAGTCCGTCGACGAGCGCGTTGTACACACCGCCTTGGTGGACGACGCCGATGCGATAGATCCTCTTCGGCGCTTGAGCCTCGGCTGGCGCGACGAGAACGCAGCTGAGGAGTGCGAACAGCAAGATCCCGGCCATGCGTGCGGCGGCGAGCCTCCGCGAGACCGGCAGTCGCCGCACACCACCCGAGAGGTCGGAAAGCTCGGCGTCGCACTGCAGAGATTCAAACAGGCTCGTATCCATCGGCGCGGTCGGCGCCGATGGTGCGCTAGTACGTCTCCAGGTGCAACCGACCTTCTTTCTTAAGGGTCGGCCCGAGCGATGCCCAGTCGAGCCGGGCCTCCTCGGCGACGTCGCGCAGCGCCAGCACCACGCCCTCCTCCATCGACTTCAGCCCGCACACGTAGAAGTGCGCGTTCGCATCGGCGAGCAGAGGCGCGAGGTCGACGGCGCGCTCGCGGATCAGGTCCTGGACGTAGCGCTTCGGCTGGCCCGGGTTGCGCGAGAACGCCAGATTGATGTCGATGAAGTCCTTGGGCAGCGACTGCAGCGGCCCGAAGTAGGGCAGCTCCTCGCGGGTGCGGGCGCCGAAGAACAGCATCAGCTTGCCGCTCTCGAACTTGCCGCTCTTTCTCAGGCGCCGCCGCCACTCGGTCATCGCCCGCATCGGCGCGCTGCCGGTGCCGGTGCAGATCATGACGATGTGCGAGCGGGGGTGGTTCGGCATCAGGAAGCTCTGGCCGAACGGGCCGATCACCTGCACCGCGTCGCCGACCTTCAGGTCGCACATGTAGTTGGAGGCGACGCCGCGGATCGGCCGGCCCTGGTGGTCCTCGGTGACCCGCTTCACCGTCAGCGAGACGTTGTTGTAGCCGGGGCGCTCGCCGTTGCGCGGGCTGGCCACCGAGTATTGGCGCGCCACGTGCGGCCGGCCGTGGCCGTCGACGCCGGGCGGGACGATGCCGATCGACTGGCCCTCGAGCACCGGGAAGGGAATCGGCCCGAAGTCGAGGACGATGTGGTGCGTCTGGCTGTTGAAGCCCGCCTCGGTGCAGTTGACGTTGCCGACGACCGTGGCGGTGGTGGGACTCTTCGGCCCGAACAGGTTGGTGTAGGCATGCGCCGCCGACCACGGCGGCACGGTCGAACCATAGGCCGCGGAGTTGAACGGCGCCTCGCCGGCCGCGGCTTCCGGCTGGACCGCGAGCACCGGCTCGGCGACCGCATCGGCCGAAACGCCTTCGGCTGCGAGCTGTTCGGGGGTGAGCTCGGGCGGCAGCTCGTCCCAGGTGAGCTGGTCCTCGATGGCGTAGGCCAGCACCTTGGGCACGGTGCGCCAGTTGTCGATCGAACCGGTGGGGCAAGGCGCGATGCAGGCCATGCAGTAGTTGCAGACGTCGGCGCGGACGACGTAGTTGCGGTCGTCGTGGGTGATCGCGCCGGTCGGGCAGGTGGCCTCGCAGGTGTTGCAGCGGATGCAGATCTCGGGGTCGATCAGGTGCTGCCTGATGACCGCCGGGTCCGCCACCGCCGCCGCGCTCGTTTCCATCAGCACATCATCACCCGAAACGGACGTATTCGAAATCGATCGGCTGCTTGTTGATGCCCACCGCCGGCGGCGCGATCCAGGCGGCGTACTTGCCGGGCTCGAGCACCGGGTGCATCAGCGAGGCGACGAAGGCGAAGTCGGCCGGGCTCGGCAGCCACTCGCTCTCCTTCGCCTTCCACTCCTCGTCGCTCACCACGCGCCCCTCGGGGGACATCTTGATGCCGGCGAGCGCACCGATCTTGCGGTTGAAGGCCTTGTGCGGCACCACCAGTCGGGCCGCGAGGCCGGCCTTCTCGAGCACCTTGTTCCAGCGGCCGACGCCGGCCACCGAGTCCTTGATGAAGTCGTCGCGCAGCACCTCGTTCAAGGCGTTGAGCATCGGCACTTCCTTCTCGGCCAGCTGGCCGTTCTGGACCTCGAGCACCTTGTAGGTCTGGCCCTTCAGCACATGGTCGTCGGTGCGCTTGCCTTCCTCGTAGCGGCCCTTCAGCCCCGACGAGTAGAAGGTGGCGGCATTGCTCGACTGGTCGGCGCCGAACAGGTCGATCGTCACCGAGTAGTGGAAGTTCAGATAGCGCTGGATCGTCGGCAGGTCGATCGCGCCGGCCGCGCGCACCAGCGCCGGGTCGTCGGTCTTCAGCTCGTTCATCACCTGCGCCGTGCGCTGCAGCACGCGCGAGACGCCGCTCTCGCCCACGAACATGTGGTGCGCTTCCTCGGTGAGCATGAACTTGGTCGTGCGCGCCAGCGGATCGAAGGCGCTCTCGGCCAGGGCGGCGAGCTGGAACTTGCCGTCGCGGTCGGTGAAGTAGGTGAACATGAAGAACGCCAGCCAGTCGGGCGTCTTCTCGTTGAAGGCGCCGAGGATGCGCGGGTTGTTGGCGTCGCCCGAGGTGCGCTCGAGCAGGGCGCCCGCTTCCTCGCGACCGTCGCGGCCGAAGAACTTCTGCAGCAGGTAGACCATCGCCCACAGGTGGCGGCCTTCCTCGACGTTGACCTGGAACAGGTTCCGCAGGTCGTAGAGCGAAGGCGCGGTCAGGCCGAGGTGGCGCTGCTGCTCGACCGACGCCGGCTCGGTGTCGCCCTGCGTGACGATGATGCGGCGCAGGTTCGCACGGTGCTCGCCGGGCACGTCCTGCCACGCGGCCTCGCCCTTGTGGTCGCCGAACTGGATCGTGCGGTCGGCCTGCGCCGGGTTGAGGAAGATGCCCCAGCGGTAGTCGCGCATCTTCACGTAGTCGAAGTGGGCCCAGCCCTGCGGGTCGACGCTGGTGGCGGTGCGCAGGTAGACGTCGTGGTTGGTCGAGCCCTCGGGGCCGACGTCGTCCCAC
>DATCGH010000690.1:0-2788 GCA_036509055.1 Caldimonas sp. | reverse complement strand
CCCCGACCCAGGCGAGCTTCTGCCAGTTCTCGTAAGGGCTCATCGCGAACTTGAAGATCGTCACCGGCAGACTCGCCATCGGCCGCGAGAGATCGCTGCTCCAGAACTGGTTCGAGAGCGCGGTGAAGAGCAGCGGCGCGGTCTCGCCGGCGATCCGTGCCAGCGCCAGCAGCACGCCGGTGATGACGCCGGCCAGCGCCGCCTTCAGGGTGATGGTCATGATCACCCGCCACTTCGGCGTGCCGAGCGCGTAGGCGGCCTCGCGCAGCGCGTTCGGGATCAAGGTCAGCATGTTCTCGGTGGTCCGGATCACGATCGGAATCACGATCAGCGCCAGCGCCAGGATGCCGGCGATCGCCGAGAAGCTCTTCAGGCGGGCAACGATCACCGTGTAGATGAACAGGCCGATGACGATCGACGGCGCCGCCAGCAGGATGTCGTTGATGAAGCGGGTGACGGCACCGAGTCGGGTCTTCTGCCCGTACTCGGCCAGGTAGACGCCGGCGAGGATGCCGATCGGCGTGCCGACCAGCGTCGCCAGCGCCACCATCGTCAGCGAGCCGAAGATGGCATTCGCCAGGCCGCCGGTCTCGGCCTGCGGCGGCGGCGTCATCTCGGTGAAGAGTGACAGCGTGAGGCCGCCCAGGCCGAGCCGGATCGTCTCGACCAGGATCCAGATCAGCCAGAACAGGCCGAAGGCCATGGCCGCCAGCGACAGCGTCAGGGCGATGATGTTCACCCGCCGGCGCTGCCCGGCCCGGCGGATCCGCGCCGCGGCCGCGGTGGCGTCGAGGTGCGGCGCGATCGCCCGGGCGTTCATCCCTTGGTCCCCTCGCTGCGACGCAGCCGCGACAGCAGAAGCTTCGACAGCGCCAGAACGACGAAGGTGATGAAGAACAGCACCAGGCCGAGGTAGATCAGCGACGCCTGGTGCAGGCCCTCGCCGGCTTCGGCGAACTCGTTGGCGAGTGCCGAGGTGATGCTGTTGGCCGGCTCGAACAGCGACAGCGAGTTGAGCTGGTTCTGGTTGCCGATGACGAAGGTGACCGCCATGGTCTCGCCGAGGGCGCGGCCGAGGCCGAGCATGATCGCGCCGACCACGCCGGTCTTGGTGTACGGCAGGACCACCTTGGACATCACTTCCCAGGTGGTCGAGCCGAGGCCGTAGGCCGATTCCTTGAGCATTGGCGGCGTCACCTCGAACACGTCGCGCATCACCGAGGCGATGAACGGGATCACCATGATCGCCAGGATGATCCCTGCCGAAAGCAGGCCGATGCCGACCGGCGGGCCGGTGACCAGGCTGCCGAGCCAGGGCACGCCGCCGAGCAGCGACTGCAGCGGCTGCTGAACGAAGCGCGACAGCAGCGGGCCGAACACCAGCAGGCCCCACATGCCGTAGACGATCGACGGCACCGCCGCGAGCAGCTCGATCGCCGTGCCGAGCGGGCGCTTGAGCCACGACGGCGAGAGCTCGGTGAGGAACAGGGCGATGCCGAAGCTCACCGGCACGGCGATGACGAGCGCGATCAGCGAGGTCATCAGGGTGCCGTAGATCATCACCAGGCCGCCGAAGCGCTCCTGGACCGGGTCCCAGTCGCTTGTCCAGAGAAAGCCCAGGCCGAACTGACGGATCGCCGGCGCAGCGCCGATGATCAGCGAGACGATGATCCCGGCGAGCAGCGCCAGCGTCAGCCAGGCCGCGCCGTGAGCGAGCACCGAGAACAGCGTGTCGGCCCACGGCGCGGCGCGCCGCGCGACCGGCGGCCGGCCGTGCGGCGCGGTACGGGGCATGGCTTCGGAGCCGTCGAAAGGAGTGGCGGGCAGTGTAGCGGCCACGGCGTCTCCGGTCGTCCAGGGGCCGAGGGGGAAGGTCGCTTCAGTTGGCGACGACCGGCTTGCCCGATGCGTCCTTGATGTGGTCGGCCCAGGTCTTGCGGACGAGCGCCTTGACCGAGTCCGGAAGGGTCACGTACTCGAGCTCGGCGGCCATCTTGTCGCCGCTGGCGTAGGCCCAGTCGAAGAACTTGAGCGCGCTCGCGGCGTTGGCAGGCTTGTCCTGCACCTTGTGCATCAGGATGAAGGTCGCGCCGGTGATCGGCCAGGCGTCCTTGCCCGGCTGCTCGGTCAGCACCTGGTAGTAGCTCTTGCTCCAGTCGGCGCCGGCCGCCGCGGCCTTGAAGTTCGCGTCGTCCGGCGAGACGTAGTTGCCGGCCGCGTTCTTCAGCTGGACGTGGGTCATCTTGTTCTGCTTGGCGTACGCGTACTCGACATAGCCGATCGAGTTCGGCAGGCGCTGGACATACGAGGACACGCCCTCGTTGCCCTTGCCGCCGGCGCCAGTGGGCCAGTTCACCGCCGTGCCTTCGCCGACCTTGGCCTTCCAGTCGGCGTTCACCTTCGACAGGTAGTTGGTGAAGATGAAGCTGGTGCCCGAGCCGTCGGCGCGGCGCACCGGGGCGATCGCCGCGTCGGGAAGGGCGATGCCGGCATTGAGGGCGACGAGGGCCGGGTCATTCCACTTGGTGATCTTGCCAAGGTAGATGTCGCCGAGCACCTGGCCGGTCATCTTCAGCTGCCCGGGGGCGATGCCCTTGACGTTGATCACCGGCACGACGCCGCCGATCACGGTCGGGAACTGGATCATGCCGTCCTTGGCGAGCTCGTCGTCCTTGAGCGGCGCGTCGGAGGCGCCGAAGTCGACGGTCTTGGCCTTGATCTGGCGAATGCCCGCGCCGGAACCGACCGACTGGTAGTTGATGCGGGCGCCGGTGGCCTTGTTGTAGGC
>DATCGH010000689.1:0-10789 GCA_036509055.1 Caldimonas sp. | reverse complement strand
AAGTCTGCACCGGCCGCATCGCGGATGTAGTCGTTGACGTCGGCCGAGCCGACGGCGCGCACCGAGCCGTCTTCGTCTTCGTACTGGAACAGGTCCTGCCCGGGCATCGCCTGGCAACGGCGGACGACCCGGGCAACCCGCGGATCGTCGATGCCGACCTCGTGCTCGATGCCGCTCTTGCCGCGGAACCTGAGCCGAATCCGGCTGCCCTTGACGTCGGCGTGGCGGTTGCGCAGGGTCGTCAGGCCGAACGAGCGGTTGGTGCGGGCGTATTCGTCGTTGCCGACCCGGACCAGGGTGGTGTCGAGCAACCGGACGAGCGTCGCCAGCACCGTCTCGCGCCGCGGCGCCGCAGCGATCGGCGCCGCCAGGTCGGCCTTGACGCGCTTTCTGATGCGCGGCAGGGCGGCGCCGAACTCGAGCACGTGCTCGAACTTGCCGGCATCGCGCGCCAGGCGCCAGTCGGGGTGGTAGCGGTACTGCTTGCGGCCCCGCGCGTCCCGACCCGTGGCCTGCAGGTGGCCATTCGGCCGCGGGCAGATCCAGACCTGTTCGTAAGCCGGCGGGATCGCCAGAGCACGGATCCGTCGCAGCTCGGCGGCATTTCGGATCAGGCGGCCGTCGAGGCCGCGATAGCGAAAGCCGTCGCCGACCCGCTCGCGCCGGATCCCGGGCTTGTCGTCGCCGATCCAGAGCAGGCCGGGCGGCGCCTCGGTCGGAGCCGACGGCGGCGACTCGGCAGGCGCCGCCGACCCGGCGCTCACGCCGCGGCGACGATCGGCGGCGGCGTTCGGGGCGGGTCCTGCACCGGGCCGGGCGAGCCGGGCGGTCGGGGGTCGTCGATCGACGGCGGCACGCCCTCCGGGTTTTCCGGCGTGAGCGGTGGATGGGGCGCGGGCGGCGACGGCGGTTCCGGCGCGGGCAGCCCGGCGCGCATGGGCAGAAGATCGGTCATCGACAGGTCCAGCTCTCATTCCGGCAAAAGTTGCCGCAACCGATGCCCCCGGGCGGCCAATTGCGCCCTGGCCTCGCGTGCTGCGGTTTCGCTGTCACGAGGAGAACGCGGCGCCGCAAGGCCCCTCGCAACGATGGCACGACGGTTGCGTTACCGATGCCATTCACCACCCTTGCGCCGGCAAGCGGCGCGCCTGAAATCGACGAATCGAACCGAGACCTCCGGCCATGAATTTTCCCGCTCTGCGAACGACCCAGAAACAGCAGCACACGGTGACGCCCCGCCTGCAGCACGCGGTCCGCCTGCTGCAGCTCTCTTCGCTGGACTTCGCGCAGGAAGTCCACGACGCGATGGGCCGCAACCCCTTCCTCGAAGTCGAGGATGCGGCGCACGACGACGTGCCCGCCGCGGCCTCCGGGGATGGCGTCTCGGTCGATCTGAAGACCGGCGATGTCGACGGACTGCTCGCCCCGGTCGGCGATTCTCCGTACGAACGCGACAGCTGGCAGCAGTCGTCGTCGAGCGTGCGCACCCAGGGCGCGGAGAGCGACCTCAGCGCCCTCGACCTGATCGCCGCCGACGTCGGCCTGCGCCAGCATCTGCACACCCAGATCAACGTCCTGCCGCTCGATCCGCGCGACCACGCCCTCGCCTGCGCGATCATCGAATCGCTCGACGACGACGGCTACCTGCGGACCTCGCTCGAGGAGATCGCCGACACCCCCGGCATGCCGCCCGAGGTCGACGCCGAAGAGATGCTGATCGCCCTCAAGCGGGTGCAGTCGCTCGACCCCTGCGGCGTCGGCGCGCGCAACGTCTCGGAGTGCCTGCAGCTCCAGGTCGACACCATCGACGACCCCGGCGAGCGCGAGGCGGCGCGCCAGATCGTCACCGACCACCTCGACCGGCTGGCCCAGCACGACGTCAACGGCCTCGCCCGGCTGCTGAAGAAGACCCCGGTGCAGATCGAGGCGGTCTGCGAGCGCATCCGCCACCTCAACCCGCGGCCCGGCTGGACCGTGGATTCGTCGACCACCCAGTACATCACCCCCGACGTCCTGGTGCGCAAGATCCGCGGCCGCTGGACGGCGACGCTGAACCGGGCGATCGTGCCGCGGGTGCGGCTGAACCAGAACTACGCCGCCCTGTTCCAGGAGCACCGCAGCGCCAAGAACGCCGAGCTGGCGCAGCATCTCCAGGAGGCCCGCTGGACGGTGAAGAACGTGCAGCAGCGGTTCTCGACCATCCTGATGGTGGCCGAGGCGATCCTGAAGCGGCAGCAGCACTTCCTCGAGTTCGGGCCGATGGCGATGAAGCCGCTCGGCCTGCGCGAGATCGCCGAGGAGCTCGGCTTGCACGAATCGACCGTCTCCCGGGTGACGAACAACAAGTACATGGCCACGCCGGTCGGCGTGTTCGAGCTCAAGTACTTCTTCTCCCGCGAGATGGCGACGGCGAACGGCGGCGCCTGCTCGGCGACGGCGATCCGCGGCGTGATCAAGGGCATGATCGAGGCCGAGAGCGCGACCGCGCCGCTGTCCGATGCGCAGATTGCCCGGCTGCTCGTGCGTCAGGGCCTGCGGGTGGCGCGCCGCACCGTCACCAAGTACCGCCAGTTGCTGAAGCTGCCCTCGGTCGAACGCCGACGCCGTGTCGCGGCGCCGGAGGTGGTGACCTGATGAGGCGTGGGGCCGACCGGACGGCTGGGCTCCAGGGCATGGCGATTGCCCGAGGCGTTGTAGGCGGCATCCTGTCGCGAGGTAGGAGAACGCGCTGAAAGTGGCAGAAACCGTGAACCCCGGCCGCCCGGCAAGGCGGTCGACCGACGCCGAGGCAGACGCGGAGCGCGCCCTGGCGGTCGCGGCGGCGGCGCCGGCGCTCAGCTGGAGCGCTTCCCAGGCGCAGACCAACGACTGGCTCAGCCCGTCCTGGACCACCTACACCGGCCAGCCCGTCGGCGAGTTGCGCGGCGAGGGTTGGACCCACTTCGTCCACCCCGAGGACCTCGAGCGCTGCCTCGGCATCCGCGCCACCAGCTTCGAAGCGCACACCCCGTTCACCCTCGACCTGCGGCTGCGCCGCCACGATGGCGAGTACCGCTGGTTCGTCGACAGCGGCGCCGTCCTGCGCGGTGCCGACGGCGCCGCGGCCGGCTTCGTCGGCAGCGCGATCGAGATCCACGAGCGCAAGATGCTCGAGGAGACGCTGGCCGAGAGGACCCAGGCGCTGCGCCTGGCCGAGCGGCGCCAGGGTCAGTTCCTGGCGATGCTCTCGCACGAGCTGCGCAATCCCCTGGCGCCGATCGCCAACGCCGCCAGCGTGCTGCGCACCCTCGAGCACAGCAACCCGATCCTGGTCCGGCTGCGCGAGATCCTGGAACGCCAGGTCGGCCGGCTCGGCCGGCTGGTGGAGGAGCTGATCGACGTCACCCGCGCCGCCCAGGGCCAGATCTCGCTGGTGCGCGAGCAGGTCACGGTCGACAGCATCGTCCAGACCGCGGTGTCGAACAGCCACGACAAGCTCAATGCCGGCCGACACCGGCTCGAGGTCGACGTGCCGGACGAACGGCTGCACGTCCGCGGCGACCCCGGACGGCTGGCGCAGGCGCTGGCCAACCTGATCGGCAACGCCGCGAAGTTCAGCTTCGAGCCCGGCGTCGTCACGATCACGGTGCGGCGCGCCGCCAAGACCGTCCATATCTCGGTCAGGGACACCGGCCAGGGCATCGCTCCCGATTTCCTGCCCCATGCCTTCGAGCTGTTCGCGCAGCAGGACCAGACGCTCGCCCGCTCGCTCGGTGGCATGGGCGTCGGCCTAACGCTGGCGCGGCGCATCGCCCAGCTCCATGGCGGCGACGTCGAGGGCTTCAGCGAAGGCCTCGGCAAGGGAGCGGAGTTCATCCTCTGGCTGCCCCTGACCGACGAGGCCACCGCGCCCGAACCGCCCGCCGCCGCGGCGATGCGTCTGGGCGAGGCCTGCCGCGTCCTGATCGTCGAGGACAACGCCGACGCGCTCGAGAGCCTGCGCCTGCAGATGGAGCTCTGGGGCAACGAGGTCAGCACCGCGCGCACGGCCGAGGAGGCGCTCGAGAAGGCGGTGGCGGTCCCGCCGCACATCGTCCTCTGCGACATCGGCCTGCCCGGCATGGACGGCTACAAGCTGGTGACCGCGCTGCGCAAGCAGCTGGCGGGCACGCCGGTCGTCTTTGCCGCGGTGACGGGCTACGCCACCCGCAACGATCAGGAGCGGGCGCTGGCCGCCGGCTTCGATTCGTTCCTGGTGAAGCCGCTCGAGCCGCAGACCCTCAACCGGCTGCTTCGCAGCGCCGTCAGCCGGGTCGCCTGACGCCGGTGGCGCCCGCGGTCAGCGCGTCTCGTCGAGCGCACCCGGGACGCTGATCGGATCGTCGTCGCTGGCGTAGTCCTTCAGCCGGTTGTAGAGCGTCTTCAGACTGATGCCGAGGGTGGCCGCGGTCTTCTCCTTGTGCCGTCCGAAGTGCTCCAGCGTCGCCAGCGTCAGCTGGCGTTCCACCTCCGCGAGCGGCGTGCCGACCCGGATGGTGAGGGTCGGCGGGCGGACGCTCTCCGCCTGGGGGTCGGTACCGCCGGGCAGGCAGTCCTCGACGATCGTGTCGCCCGAGGTCATCACATAGGCGCGGTAGACGACGTTGCGCAGCTCGCGCACGTTGCCGGCCCAGCGATGCTCGGTCAACCGCTCCAGCACCTCCGGGGCGAACCGCTTCCTCGCGCCCTCGCGCTCGCCGATCTGCTCGAGGAAGTGGCGGGCGATCAGCGGCACGTCCTCGGATCGCTCGCGCAAAGCCGGCAGGTGGATCGGAAACACGTTCAGCCGGTACATCAGGTCCTCGCGCAGCTTGCCGCTGGCCACGGCCTGGAGCGGATTGCGGTTGGTGGCGGCGATCAGGCGCACGTCGGCCTCCTGCACCTGGGTCGAGCCGACGCGCATGAAGGTGCCGGTCTCGAGCACTCGCAGCAGCTTCACCTGGAGGTCGAGCGGCATCTCGGTGACCTCGTCGAGAAACAGGGTGCCGCCGTTGGTGCGCTCGAAGAAGCCCAGGTGCTGCCGGTCGGCGCCGGTAAAGCTGCCCTTCTCGTGGCCGAAGATCTCGCTCTCGATCAGGTGCGGCGAGATCGCGCCGCAATTGACGGCGAGGAAGGGGCCGGCGCGGCGCCGGCTCAGGTCGTGCACGGTGCGGGCGACGATCTCCTTGCCGCTGCCGCTCTCGCCGGTGATGAACACCGACACCGCGGTGCCGGCGACGCGGGCGATCTGCTCGTAGACCCGGCGCATCGGCGCCGAGGTTCCCCAGAGGGCGCCGAAATGCCCTTCCTGCTCCAGCTGCGACGCCATGTCGCCGGTCGCCGCCTTCAGCGCCGACGGCCGGGTCACGCGCGAGAGCACGCCCTGGAGCTGCTTCAGGCTCATCGGCTTGACCAGATAGTCGGCCGCGCCCAGGCGGAAGGCCTGGATCGAGGTGTCGAGGCTGGCGTGGCCGGTGATCAGCACCAGCTCCGCGTTGGGCAGCGCCTTGGCGTCGTTGAACAGCTCCATGCCGCTGCCGTCGGGCAGCATCAGGTCGAGCAGGATGATGTCCGGCTCCTGCAGCGCGAGCTGGCGGCGCGCGTCGCGCAGGGTTCCCGCGGTGGCCACGGTGAAGCCTTCGCTCGCGATCAGCATCGCCATCGTTTCGGCGGCGTCGGCGTCGTCGTCTACCAGAAGGGCATGAGGCACTGGATTCGGATCCCTGAGGTTTTCGGTGGATGGCGCCTGTCCGCAGCGCCCTGGGGCATCCTAGGCACGCCGGCTGCCACCAGCAAGCGCGCGAATCCCGCAACGCAGGTAGGACTACGCCTACGCGGAACCCCTGCGCCCGGGCAAGAGGGTACGCCCCGTTCCCCCGTGGGGCCGTCGCCGCCAACAATCGGCCTGCCGCGATCAGCGGTGCCGCCAGAGCCCTTTCGTGCCGCCGGTCGAGTTCATACTGTTCGCGCTGGTCCTCGCCGGCGTCGCCCTGTTCCACGCCCAATCGATGCGCGTCGCCCTGGGCGGCGCCATCGTCATCGCCCTCTACAAGGTGCTCTGGTCGCCGTTCAGGACCGGTGCCGGCCTGCCCGGTCTCGGCCTGCACCTGCAGCACGAGTGGGTGATCCTGATCAACCTGCTGTTCCTCCTCCTCGGCTTCGCCCTGCTGGCCGACCTGTTCGAAAAGAGCAAGGTGCCCGCGGCCCTCCCGGCCTACCTCCCCGACGACTGGAAAGGCGGCTTCGTGCTGCTGGTGCTTGTATTCGTGTTGTCGAGCTTCCTCGACAACATCGCCGCGGCGATGATCGGCGGCGCGCTCGCGCACACCGTCTTTCGCGCCAAGGTGCACATCGGCTATCTCGCCGCCATCGTCGCCGCCTCGAACGGCGGCGGCGCGGGCAGCGTCGTCGGCGACACGACCACGACCATGATGTGGATCGCCGGCGTGCATCCGCTGGAGGTCCTGGAGGGCTTCATCGGCTCGGGCGTCGCCCTGGTCCTGTTCGGCATTCCGGCGGCGCTGACGCAGCAACGCCATTCGCCGATCGTCAAGGACCCCGACCCGGGGACGCGGATCGACCCGGTGCGGGTGGCGATCGTCGCCTTCGTCCTGATCGCCGCGATCGTCGTCAACATCGCGATCAATACCCGTTTCGCCGAGATCTCCGATCGCTTCCCTTTCCTCGGCGCGGCGGTCGTCATCGCGATCCTGGCCTGCACCGCGCTGCGCGCGCCCGACTGGGGTTTGCTGCCCGGCGCCTTCAAGGGCTCGGTCTTCCTGCTCTCGCTGGTGCTGTGCGCCTCGATGATGCCGGTCGAAAAGCTGCCCACCGCGTCTTGGCAAACCGCACTCGGCCTCGGCTTTCTCTCCGCCGTGTTCGACAACATCCCGCTCACCGCGCTGGCGTTGAAGCAAGGCGGCTACGACTGGGGCTTCCTGGCGTACGCGGTCGGCTTCGGCGGCTCGATGGTCTGGTTTGGCTCGTCGGCGGGCGTGGCGCTCACGAACATGTATCCCGAGGCCCGCTCGGTCGGCAAGTGGCTGCGCCACGGCTGGACCATCGCCCTCGCCTACACCGTCGGCTATTTCGTGATGCTGGCGACCATCGGCTTTCACCCCGGCAGCGTGCTCAAGGGCAGCGTCGCCGGCTGAAGCCGCTGCCGCGCTACATCATCGCGCCGCGGCTTTCCTCTTCCTGCTGGAGCGAGAAGATCGAGGTGTAGCCGCGCGACCAGTCCGGCGGGATCAGGCACGGCCGCGGGTCGTGATGCGCGAATGCGGCGCGCTCGCCTCGAAGGAGGGTCTGGTCGTGGGCCGGCTTGATCGGGTTCACGGTGTAGGGGAAGGCGTCGGCCGAGGTCAGGGTGTAGAGCAGCAGCGGCCGGCCGAGGTCGGAGTCGTTGCGCGGCGAGCCGTGGATGGTGCGGCAGTTGTGCAGGGTCAGCGAGCCGGCCGGACCGGTGAGGTAGACGGCCTTGGAGAGATCGAGCCTGGCCGTGTCGCGCGGCGACAGGCAACCGACCCATTTGCCGGCGTCGTCGTACTGGGTGAGCATCGGCTCGATCCGGTGGCTCTGCGGAATCACCCCCAGCGGTCCCTGGTCCATGCCGCAGTCGTAGATGTAGGTGCCGACGGTGAGCGGCGAATAGTTGGTGTGCGGCCAGAACGAGATGTCGTAGTGCCATTTCACCTCTTCGCCGCCCCGGCTCCACTTGAAGTTCAGCTTGGAGTGGTGGAACTTGACGTTCGGACCCACCAGGTCGGCGACCGCGTCGGGCAGCACCGACTGGTTCACGTACTCCCAGAACACCGGATGGTGCTCGGTCGGGTTGCTCACCCGGCGCAGCCGCGGCGCGTCGGGCCGGTGGTCGGGCTCCAGATCGAAGACGGCGTCGGAGCGCGTGACCTTCCGGCTGCGTTCGACCATCTCCTCGGTGGCGTCGCGCAGCTTCTTCACCCACGCGTCGCCGATGATGGCCTCGAGCAGGATGTAGCCCTCGCTGAAATAGAACTCGCGCTGCGCCTGGGTCAGCACCCGCGGCGGGATGGCGAGCACCTGCTCGGGCGTCATGGTCGTCTCCTCGTCGACAGCGAGATGCCGGCGCTCAGGCGCGGAACTCCTGCTTGTTGGTGCCCTGATAAAGCGCCTTCACCTGCCGATCCACCGCCTCGGCATGGGCGGCCAGCGCCGCCGTGTCCATGTCGGCCTGCGGCCGCGGCTCGGGATCGAAGTGGTGGTACTTGTCGGTGCCGCGTACCAGCGTCGCCGAGTCGCGGACCTTGGTCTGGCGGACGTAGGTCGGGATGTAGCGGATGGCGAAGCCGATCCGTCGGTCGACGCTGCGGTTGGGCTCGGAGCCGTGCACCAGCTTGATGTGGTGGATCGACATCTCGCCCGCCTCGAGGCCGATGCCGACCGCCTTGCTCTTGTCGACCTCGACCGCGATCTCCTGGCCGCGCGAGAGCAGATTGTCGCGATGGAAGGTGTCGAGGTGCGGCAGCTGGTCGACCAGATGCGTGCCCGGGATGAACTGCATGTAGCCGTTCTCCGGCGTCGCGTCGGTGAAGGCGACCCAGGCGGTGACGACGTCGGCCGGATCCAGCCCCCAGTAGGTCGAGTCCTGGTGCCAGGAGACGAAGCCGGCACTGCTCGGCTCCTTGATGAAGAAGTTCGTCGTCCAGCAAAGGATGTCGGGGCCGATCACGTCGGCCACCGCGTCGAGGATCGCCGGATGGTGGACCAGCTCGTCGGCCCAGGTGAAGAGCAGGTGCGTCTTGTGCCGCAGGTTGCCGTGGATCGGCGCGCCCGTGGCCGATTCGTAGGCCTCGAGCCGGGCGCGGTAGCCGGCGGCCTCGGCCGCGCTCAGGACCCGGATCGGAAAGACGCAGCCGTCGCGTCGGAAGTCGGCGACTTGTCGATCGGTGAGGTGCATGGCTTCTACTATATCTGTGATATGTCAGCGTCGTCAAACCGCAGGCCCGGCGCCCGTGGGCCTCGCGGCGCTCAGAAGCCGCGGGTGATGATGCGCTTGGCGAAGCCCGCGGCGTAGTCGATCTGCCGCTCGCACGCCACCGCCGCCGCCTGCTCGTCGCCGGTGGCGATCGCCCGCAGCAGGTCGGCATGCAGGCGGGCCACTTCCGAGAGGTCGTTCAGCTCCTTGTGATGCATGAAGTAGAAGCGCCGCGACAAGGTGTAGAGCGGCGCGATCGCCTGGGCGGTGAAGCGGTTGCCCGAGCAGACCGCGGTGAAGGTCTTGGCGACGAAGTACTGGCGCAGCATCTCGACCACGTCGCCCGCCTTGCCTGCCTTCAGCAGGGCTTGCGCCATCGCCGCCAGCGTCTTCTTGTCCTCGGCAGAAGCGCGGCGTGCGGCGCGGGTGGCGATCAGCCGCTCGAGCTCGCGCCGTGTCTCCAGGACCAGCAGCTGCTCCTGCTCGTTGACCTCGGCGATGCGGATGCCGTGCCGCTTCATGATGACCACGAGGTGGTACTCGGCGAGCCGCTGCACCGCTTCGCGCACCGGCGTGCGGCCGATGCCGATCGACTCGCTCAGCATCGCCTCCGACCACAGGCTGCCCGGCGGAAGCTTGAGGGTGACGATCATCTCCTCCAGCGCACTGAAGGCCTGATCCGAGAGGCTGCTCTTTGCGGCGGGTGGCTCTGGCTTGGCGGCTCGCATGCTGGCGTGAAAACCCGAATGCCGGCGCCTTCGGTCTTCTAATATGGTATCAATATATCGAAGGGAGACAACCTCATGGAGCGTCGCAAATTCATCCAGGCGTCGGTCGCGGGCGCCGTCGCCGCACCGGCCGTGGTCAAGGCCCAGGCGGCCGCGAAGTGGAAGATGCAATCGATGTGGAGCTCGGCCGAGCTCACCTACAAGGCCTTCGAGGATCTTTGCGCTCACATCAACAAGCTCTGCGCCGGCAAGCTCGAGATCACGCCGTTCGCCGCCGGCGCCGTGACCGGCGTGTTCGAGACCCTCGACTCGGTTTCGGCCGGCGTGCTGCAAGGCCACTCCTCGTGGGCCGGCTATTTCTCCGGCAAGGATCCCGGCCTGGCAGTGATCAGCGACTTCGTCTTCGGCTACCAGCATCCCTGGCAGGCCGAGGCCTGGTACTACCAGAAGGGCGGCCTCGACATGCTGCGCGAGGCCTATGCCAAGTACAACGCCTACCCGGTCGGCGTGAGCTGGTGGGGCGTGGAGTCGATCGTCGCCAAGAAGCCGATCAAGAGCATGGCCGACTTCAAGGGCGTCAAGTTCCGCTCGCCGCAGGGCATGACGGCCGAGATCCTCACCAAGCTCGGCGCCTCGATCGTCGTGCTGCCCGGCGGCGAGGTCTACTCCGCGCTCGACAAGGGCGTGGTCGACGCCGCCGACTGGGCCACCGTCTCGATGAACCAGCGCATGGGCTTCCACGAGGTGGCGAAGAATCCGCTGATCATCGACCACTCGATGCCGGTGCAGGAGTTCACGGTCAACCTCGCCACCTGGAAGGCGCTTCCCGAGGACGTCAAGCTGGTCGTCACCACCGCCGTGCGGCAGTGGACCTGGGATCAGGTCCAGCGGGTCGCGGTCGATGACGTCCGCGTCATGAAGGAGCTGAAGGCGAAAGGCATCGAACGGATCCGCTGGGACGACGCGGAGATGCACAAGGTCCGCGAGCTGGCGCACAAGACCTGGGAAGACTGGTCGAAGAAGGGTCCGCTCGCCAAGCGCGCCTACGACTCGCAGGTCGCCTGGCTGCGTGACCTCGGACTGATTGCGTGAGCGGAAGCGCAGCAGACAA
>DATCGH010000688.1:0-11416 GCA_036509055.1 Caldimonas sp. | reverse complement strand
AACAGGATGCTGACCTGGCGCAGCGCCTGGCCGCCGGGCGAAGCGGCGCCTGCCAGCTCGGCGAGCCGGGCGCGAAGGCCGGCGATCGAGGCATCGACCACCGCATCGCCGAAGACCGACCGCTGCGCCTCGAGCGCCGCGATGCCGGCTTGCAGGTTTTGTTGCTCGGGCGACATGAGGGAAAGAATAGCAATCCGCGCGGGCGCGTCTTACCAGTCTTCCTTCACCGCGAGCGCGAGCTCGCGGCCGATCGCCGCCCGGGCCGAGAGCCATGCCGTCACCGTGCCGGCGGCGATCACCGCAACGCAGAGCGCGGCCAGCCGCAGCCAGGGCAGCAGCAGGTCCATGGTCCAGTGGAAGCTCTGCGGGTTGACCACCTTCACCAGCACCGCGCTCACCGCGACGCCGAGGGCCAGGCCGAGCACCGCGCCGACGCCCGTCCAGACCGCGCCCTCGGCGGCGACGACGGCGACGATCTGGGCGCGCGCCAGGCCGAGGTGCGAGAGCAGGCCGAATTCCTTCCGCCGCGCCAGCACCTGGGCCGAGAAGCTGGCGGCGATGCCGAACAGGCCGATGGCGATCGCCACCGCCTGCAGCCAGTAGGTGACGGCGAAGCTGCGGTCGAAGATGCGCAGCGACGCCGCCCGGATCTCGCGCGGCGCCGCGAACTCGAGCAGCGCGCCGTCGTGGCCGAGCTCGCTCGCGACCCGGCGCAGGCCCGCCTCGACATCGCCGGTGTTCGCCCCCGGCTCGAGCCAGAGGGCGATGTCGTTGATCCGCTGGTCGCCGGTGAGGCGCTGCCAGTCGCGGGCGTCGAGCACGATGGCGCCGTACTGGCGCGCGTAGTCGCGCCAGACGCCGCGCACGAACACCCGCTGGCGTGTGCCGTTCGGCAGCGGCAGCAGCAGCCGCTCGCCGGCACGGGCGCCGTAGAGGTCGACCATCGCTTCGCTGACGAAGACTCCGGTCTCGCCCGGCGGCGCGTCGACCAGGGCGCCACTGAGCGGGAGGCTGCGGCCCGGGTCGTCGAGCGGACGCGAGATCACCGCCACCGACGGCTGCGCCGGATCGAAGGTCGCGCGCACGATCCGCTGGGCATCGGCGCGGCGCACGCCGGGCAGCCCCGCGGCCGCCTCGGGCAGGCTGGTCGGCAGGGTCGCGAGGTCGCCGCCGCCCGGGCCGATCGCCGCGCGGACGTAGAGGTCGGCGGGCAGGACCGTGTCCAGCCAGTGCGAGACCGCGTCGCGAAAGCTCGCCACCATCACCGTCAGCGCGACCGAGAGGGCGAGGCTGGCGACGACGCCGGCGACGGCGATGGTCGCGCTGTCGCGGTCGTGGCGGGCGCGCTCGACCGCGAGCAGTGCGAGCGGACGGCGCGGCGGCCGCACCGCCGCGAGCAGCAGCGCCACGCCGCCCGGAATGCAGGCGATGCCGCCGATCAGGAGGCAAGCGACCGAGGCGTAGGCAGCGAGCGGCAGGCCGGCGATCGGCGGCAGCAGGGCCAGGACGATGCCCGCGGTCATCAGGACCAGGCCGAGGGCGATCGAGCGATGGCCGAGGCGGCTCGGTCCGAGCCCTTTCAGCGCCTGGGCCGGGGCGATCGCCTGCGCGGCGCGCGCCGGCAGCCAGCCGCCGACCAGCGCCGCGCCGACGCCGAGGGCGGCGTAGACGAGGGCGCCGAGGAGATCGATGCGCAGCGCCGGCGCGACGCCGCCGAAGAAGCCGCCGCCGAGATCGCCGCCGAGCACCCGCAGGGCAAAGGCAGCGAGCGCGGCACCGAGCGCGAGGCCGAGGAGGCTGCCGACGAGTCCGAGCAGCGCCGACTCGCCGAGAACCAGCGCGAGCCGGCCGCGCGCCGGCAGGCCGAGCACGCCGAGCAGGGCGAGCTGCTGCTGCCGCTTGGCGACCGAGAGCGAGAGGATGGAGAACACCAGGAACGCGCCGGTGAACATCGCCACCAGCGCCAGCACGGTGAGGTTGACGCGATAGGCGCGGGAGACGTTGGAGAGGCGCTGTTCCGCCTCGCCCGGCGCGGCGGCGCGCACGCCCACGGGCAGGTCGAGGTCGCGGATCACGCGCTCGCGCTCCGCGCCGGTCGCCAGGCGCAGGTCGATGCGCGACAGCCGGCCGATCAGGCCGAGCGCGACCTGCGCGCCGGCGATGTCCATCGCCGCCAGCGGCGGCCCGGCAGCGGCGACGCTGCCGGCGACGCGCAGCCGGCTGCGCCCGCCGGCCGCCTGCAGCGCGATCCGTCCCTCGCTCTCTGCGCCCTGGAGGCGGCGTGCAGCTTCGGCATTGAGGAACAGCGCCTGCGGCTCGAGCATGGCGAAGCGATCGTCGGCATCGGCCGGCCGCGGCAAGAGGGCCGGCGAGAGCGCGGCGATCACCAGCGCGTCGATGCCGACGATGCGGATCGGCACCCGCTTGCCGGCGGCGTCGAAGGCGTAGGTCTCGGCCTCGACCACCGGGCTCGCGAGCGCGACCTGAGGGTGAGCCGCGACGCGCGCGTACAGGGATTCGTCGAAGCCCGCCGGCGGGCCGACGATCTCGAGGTCGGGCTCGCCGTTGACCGCGCGCACCGCGGCGCCGAACTCGGCCAGCGCCGAGGCATTGATCAGGTGCACCGAGAACGCCAGCGCCACGCCGAGCATCACCGCGAGCAGGGCCGCGCCGTTGCGCCAGGGATGATGGCGAAGCTCCGGCCAGGAGAGCTTGCGCAGCAGGGTCGGCAGCGTGGCCGTGCGGGCGCGCGGGATCTCGGCGTTCATCGCGGGCTCAGCGGACGATGCCCTGCGGCGTCAGGGTGACGATGCGGTCGGCCCGGTCGGCGGCGGCGCGCGAGTGGGTCGCGAGCAGGCAGGCGGCACGCTGCGCGCGCACCTGGCCGGCAAGCAGGGTCATGATCCGGTCGGCGGTGGCCGGGTCGAGGTTGCCGGTCGGCTCGTCGGCGAGGATCAGCTTGGGGCTGTGCACCAGTGCCCGGGCGATCGCCACCCGTTGCAGCTGGCCGCCGGAAAGCGTCTGCGGCAGGCGGTCCTCGAAGCCGGCGAGGCCGACCGCCGCGAGCATCGCCCGCACCCGCTCGTCGTCGCCGCGGCCCTGCAGCAGCAGCGGCAGGCCGACGTTGGCGGCGACGGTGAGATGCGGCAGGACGTGGAAGGCCTGGAAGACGAAGCCGAGATGATCTCGGCGGAAGGCCGCCTGCGCCGGTTCGGCCAGCGCCGGCACGTCGATGCGGGCGATCCGCACCGAGCCGGCGTCGATGCGATCGAGCCCGGCGATGCAGTTGAGCAGCGTCGACTTGCCGACGCCCGATTCGCCGAGGATGGCGACGAACTCGCCGGCCCGGACCACCAGGTTGACGTCGACGAAGACCGCGCTCTCGCCGTAGCGCTTGGCGAGCGAGGCGATCTCGAGCACGGGCACGGCGATCTCCCTAGGCGGCGACGAGCGCGGTGGCGAGGGCGACGACCTGTTCGGTCGCGGCGGCGGCGTCACAGGCGACGACGTGGCGGCCGGGCATCGCCCGCAGCCAGGTGAGCTGGCGCTTGGCGAGCTGCCGGGTGGCGGCGGTGCCGGTCGCGGGCAGCGCCGCGAGATCACCGGACTCGAGCGCGGCCCAGGCCTGCCGGTAGCCGACCGCGCGCATCGAAGGCAGCTCCGGATGCAGGTCGCCGCGCGCGCGCAGCGCGCGGACCTCGTCGAGCAGCCCGGCATCGAGCATCGCCGCGAAGCGCTCGGCGATGCGCGCGTGCAGCCAGGCGCGGTCGCTCGGCTCGAGCGAGATCAGCGGCGGCGGCTCCGCCCGCGGCCGTTCGGTGTGCCAGGCGGAGAGCGGCCGGCCGCTGAGCGCGTGGACCTCGAGGGCGCGCTGGATCCGTTGCGCGTCGGTCGGTGCGAGCCGCTTGGCGGTCACGGGATCGATCGTCGCCAGCTCGGCATGCAGGGTCGGCCAGCCCGCGATCGCCGCCCGCGCGTCGATCGCGGCGCGCACCGCGGCATCGGCCTCGGGCATCGCATCGAGGCCTTCGAACAGGGCCTTGAAGTAGAGCATCGTGCCGCCGACGAGCAAGGGCAGGGCGCCGCGTGCGGCGATCTCGGCGACGAGGCGGGTCGCATCGGCGACGAAGCGCGCCGCCGAATAGCGCTCCGCCGGATCGAGGATGTCGATCAGGTGGTGCGGCACCGCCGCGCGCTCGGCCGGGCTGGCCTTGGCGGTGCCGATGTCCATGCCGCGATAGACCTGGGCCGAATCGACGCTGACGATCTCGACCGGGCGCCGTGATGCGAGCCGCTGCGCCAGCGCCATCGCCGCGCGGCTCTTGCCCGAGGCGGTCGGCCCCGCGATGCACAGGCAGGCGAGGGCGCTGCCGGCGGGAGCGCTGCTCACGCTGGCTGCGTCCCGGCAAGCGGGACGAGCGTGCGTGCCGGCTCGCCATGGCGCTGCACCAGCGTCCAGGCGACGGCTGCGAGCGCGACGCTGAGGGCGCCGATGCCGAGCGTGAGCGGATAGACCGAGGCGTCGAGCGTCAGGCCGAGGAAGACGCCGACGCAGAGTGCCGAAAGGGTCATGGTGAAGCCCGAGAGCGAGGCCGCGGTGCCCGCCTTCTCCGGGAACGGGCCGACCGCGCCGGCCTGGCCGCACGGCTGGTGTACGCCGTGGCCGATCGCGAACAGGTATTGCGGCAGGAGGATCGCCCAGACCGTGTGCACGCCGGCGAGGCTCAGCAGCGCCATGCTCGCGCCGCCCGCCAGGCTGAAGGCAGCGCCGCGCTTGACCGCGCCGCGCAGCCCATGGCGCAGCAGCAGCCGCCGACACCAGAAGGTGCCGCAGATGTAGGCGAGCGAGACCGAGCCGAGGATCAGCCCGTACTGCACCCGGCCGACGCCGAGCATGCGGATGAAGACGAAGGACGAGCTGGCGAGCAGGCAGAACAATCCGCCGAAGGTGCAGGCGCCGAGCAGCGCCCAGGCGCGAAAGGTCGGATGGCCCACCACCTCGGCCCAGTTGCGCAGCACCCGCGCCGGCCGGGTCGCGTCGGGATCGCGCTGTGGCACGGTTTCCGGCAGGCGCAGCACGACATGCAGCAGCGTCGCCGCACCGAACACCGCGAGCAGCAGCAACGTCGCCCGCCAGCCGAAGCTCTCGACCATCAGGCCGCCGACGGGCGGCGAGAGCACGGCGATCAGGCCCAGGCCGCTCAGGGCCCGCGACATCATCCGCGCGCCGGCCGCAGGCTCGAACAGGTCGCGCAGGATCGAGCGGCCGCAGGTCACCGCCGCCGCCATGGCTGCGCCTTGCAGCGCGCGCCAGGCGATCAGCGTCTCGATGCTGGCCGCGGCGACGCTGCCGAGGCTGGCCAGCGTGTAGAGCGAGAGACCGGCGAGCAGCACCGGCCGGCGGCCGAAGCGATCGGCGAGCGGGCCGCACACGAGCTGGCCGAAGCCGAAGGCGATGACCAGCGCCGCCAGCGTGTACTGGGCGGCGCCGATCGTCGCGCCGAGCTCGCGCTGCAGCGTCGGCAAGGCCGGCAGGTAGAGGTCGGTGGTGACCGGCTGGATGCCGAGCAGCAGGGTCAGCATGACGACGATCGAGGTCGTCGTCATCGGCCGCGGTGCGGCGGAAGGAGAGGGCATCCGCCGAGCGTAGCAGGGTAGGAAGGGGCCGACGGCCTCGCGGCCGGGGGGCCGACGGCGAGCGACGGAGGCCGCCGTTATGCAGGGCATCCGGCCGTGTCGACACTTCAGGGCATCGATCTGCGGCTTCGGCCGTCAGCCGTCCGCGCTGCGGCGCGTCCCGTCATGAAAGGCCGCTTTCCATGAACCTGCACCTCGCCATCGGTCCGCTGGTCTCGCTGATCGCCGGCATCCTGATCCTGATCGTGCCGCGACTGCTCAACTTCATCGTCGCGATCTACCTGATCATCATCGGCCTGCTCGGCTTGTTCGGGGGCGCCCTCAAGCTCTAGGGCGCGGCGACGCGGCTCGGTTCAGAAGCGTTCGCCCGGAGCGAGGTAGCGCCACTGGCCGGTCGGCAGGTTGCCGAGCGCGACGCCGCCGATGCGCACCCGTTTCAGGCCGAGCACTTGCAGCCCGACCGCCTCGCACATGCGGCGGATCTGCCGCTTCTTGCCTTCGGTGAGGACGAAGCAGAGCTGGTCGTCGTTGAGCCACTCGACCTGCGCCGGGCGCAGCGGCTCGTCGTCGAGGCTGAGGCCGTGGCGCAGCAGCGCCAGCTTGTCCGGCGCCAGCGGCGCGCCGGTCTTGCTCGCGACCCGCACCAGGTACTCCTTCTCGATCTCGCCGCCTTCGCCGACGAGCTGCTTGGCGATGCGGCCGTCCTGCGTCAGCACCAGCAGGCCGACGGAATCGATGTCGAGCCGGCCGGCGGGCACCAGGCTGCGCAGATGCTGCGGCGTGAAGTGGATGGCCGAGCGGTCCTCGCGCCACTGCTTCTCGCGCGTCACCAGCACCCGTGCCGGCTGGTAGCCGTCCTCGGCCTGGCCGCTGACGAAGCCGACCGGCTTGTTGACGAGCACTGTCACGAGCTGCGCCTGGGCCTGCTTCGCCGGTGCGTCGATGGTGATGCGCTGGCCCTCGACGACGCGCGAGCCGAGCTCGCTCACGACCCGGCCGTCGACCCGGACCCAGCCGCGGGCGATCCATTCGTCGGCCTCGCGCCGCGACGCCAGGCCGAGCTCGCTCATGCGCTTGGAAAGGCGGACGCTGCCGTCGGTGTGGCCGCTGCCGCCGGCGGTCGCGGCGGGCGCGGCGGGCGCGGCGGGTGGACGGGCGGCATCGGGCCGTCGCGCCTCGTTCGCGATCTCGGAAGGACGACCTGGCCCGCGGATGCGGCGGACGTTCATCGGCCGCGCCAGAACAGCTGGTCGAGCTCGCGCAGCGTGATCTGGCGCCAGGTCGGCCGGCCGTGATTGCACTGGTCGGCGCGCTCGGTCCGCTCCATGTCACGGAGCAGCGCATTCATCTCGTCGAGCGTCAGCTGCCGGTTGGCGCGGACCGCGCCGTGGCAGGCCATGGTCGAGAGCAACTGATCGCGAGCGCGCTCGAGGGCACTGCTCGCGCCGAGCTCGGCGAACTCGGCGAGGACGCTGCGCGCCAGCTCGACGACGTCGCCACCGGCCAGCGCTGCCGGCACCGAGCGCAGCGCCAGCGTGCCGGCGGCGAGCGGCGCGAGGTCGAGGCCGAGGGCGCGCAGGGCGTCGCCGCTGGCCTCGGCGGTGGCGATCTCGGCCGCGGTGGCGGCGAAGGTCGCCGGGATCAGCAAGGGCTGCACCGCCGGCGCCTGACCGGCGAGGTCGGCCTTCAGCCGCTCGTAGACGACCCGCTCGTGCGCGGCATGCATGTCGACGATCACCAGGCCGGCGGCGTTCTCGGCGAGGACGAAGGTGCCGGCGACCTGGGCCAGGGCGCGACCGAGCGGCCAGTCTTCGCTCGACGCCGCGCCGGGCGAGGAGACCGCGCCGGCCGGGTCGGTCGCCGCGGCCGCGCTCGGCTCGCGACTCCAGAACGACGGCAGCGGCTCGGCCGCGCGCAGGACCGAGGCCGGCCAGGCGATCGGGCGCTGGCTTGGCCACGCGTCGGCCCGCTCGGGATCGCGCCGGGCGTCTTCGAAAGCCGCGCTCGAGGTCGTCGGCGCAGCATCGGAACCGGTCGTGCCGACCACGGCCACCGCCAGTGCCGCCTGCACCGCCTTGCGCACCGCCTCGTGGACCTCGCGCGAGTCGCGAAAGCGCACCTCGGTCTTGGCTGGATGGACGTTGACGTCGACCCGTTCCGGCGCGACCTCGAGGTAGAGCAGATAGGCGGGATGCCGGCCGCCGTGCAGCACGTCGTCGTAGGCGGCGCGGATCGCATGGGCGATCAGCTTGTCGCGCACATGACGGCCGTTGACGAACACGTACTGCAGGTCGGCGCGGCCGCGCGCCGACTCGGGCGAGCCGGCGCGGCCGGCGATCGACAGGCCACCGAGGTCGACGCCGACGAGCCGGCTGCGGGCGATGAATTCGCTGCCGAGCACGTCGCTCGTGCGCGCCGCAAGGCTGGCACGGCTCCAGTTCGCGACCGCCTTGCCGTCGTGCCAGACGGAGAAGCCGATCTCCGGGCGAACGATCGCCTGGCGGCGCACCGCCTCCAGGCAATGCGCCAGCTCGGTCGCCTCGGTCTTCAGGAACTTGCGTCGTGCCGGCGTGTTGAAGAACAGCTCGCGCACCTCGACCGTCGTGCCGACGGCGCGCGCCGTCGGCTGCAGCTCGCCGGTGCGGGCGTCGAGCCGGGTCGCATGCGCCGCCTCGGCGGTGCGGCTGGTGATCGTCAGCTCGGCGACCGAGGCGATCGCCGCCAGCGCCTCGCCGCGAAAGCCGAGCGTGGCCACGCCCTCGAGCTCGGCGAGCGAGGCGATCTTGCTGGTGGCGTGGCGGCGCAGGGCCAGCGGCAGCTCGGCGGCGGCGATGCCGTCGCCGTCGTCCTCGACGCTGATCGCCCGCACCCCGCCGCCGACCAGGCGGACGACGATCTGCCGGGCACCGGCATCGATGGCGTTGTCGAGCAGCTCGCGCACCACCGAGGCCGGCCGCTCGACGACCTCGCCGGCGGCGATCTGGCTGATCAGCTCGCCCGGCAATTCGCGGATCGGCCGGCGCATGCGGGCCTCCAGGACGGCGTTCATCGCCGCATTGTAGGAAGGCCCTCCCGATCGCTCAGTCGAGGAGGCCGCGCGCCCCCAGCCAGTCGCGGCAGACGCGCACCGCCTCGGCCAACTGCGCCGGCTGGCCGGCGTAGTAGTGGGTCGCGCCCTCGATCACCCGCATCGTCTTGTCGGCGCTCGCGGCAGCGCGAAAGATCAGGCCGGTGTGCGGCTGCGGCACGGCATCGTCGGCGCCGTTCTCGATCGCCAGGAACGGCACCGTCACCCGTGCGGCGCAGCGCTCGCCGTGGGCCTGGGTGTCGTCGATCGACCATTGCGAGAGCCAGGCGCGCAGGGTCGAGAAGCGCGCCATGCCGGCCGGGGCGCCGTTCGCCAGGCGCGGCTCGCCGAGGTAGCTGGTGCCCGGCACGCGGCCGTTGCGGTCGAGCGTGGCATCGAGGAAGCGCGGCTCGGCCATCGTCCGGTGGGTGACGAAGCCGCGCTCGGCGCGGGCCTCGCCGCGCGACCGCATCGTCTCGAGCGTTTCCTTCACCCAAGCGGTTCGGCGACGCAGCCGCGCCAGCTGGCGCTCGCGGAAGCGGGCGAGATAGTCGGCCGAATAGGGCGGCCGGTGGGGGTTGCGCGGATCGTAGAGATCGAGCTCCGGATCGCGCCGGTCGGGATCGTTCTCGTCGAGCACCGAGGGATCGATCCAGTCGGCGAGGAGCTGCGCGCGCGAGACGTGCGCGGCCTGGAAGATCATGGCATCGGCAGCGACCAGGCCGGCCGCAGAAAGGTCGATCGGGTCGCCCGCGGGGGTCGCCGTGATCGTCGGCCGCTCCGCCTCGGCCTGGTAGAGAAGGGCGAGCGCGCCCCCGCCCGACCAGCCGCAGAGCACGACCTTGTCGTAGCCCCAGGCCTCGCGCGCATGGCGCATCCAGGCGCCGAGATCGAGGACCACGTTCTCGAAGATCAGCGGCGTGTCGTTGCGCGCGTAGCGGCTGGCGGCGCAGAGCACGTGCAGGCCGCTCGCGGCCATGGCGCGCGGCATCGGCAGCAACTGCAGCGTGCTTGCCGGGTGCATGTAGATCAGGAGGACCCGGCACGCCTTGTCCGCGGGCAGAAAGCGGATGCCCTCGAGGTTGACCGCGCCCTGGCTGCCGGCGAAGCCGTAGACCTCGCGCAGCGCCGAAGACTCGGAATAGCTGACATGCGCCCACTCGGCGCGGATCTCGAACGTCGGTTCCATGGCGCGGAGTGTCGTTGCGGAAACAGGCCGCGTCGAGAGCGCGGCAATCCTCCACGGAGTCGGTGGGTCGTGTGCTTCGCCGGGGCGAAACCGGCCGAGCGCGGTGTTAGCTTCAGAGGATGAACGAAGTCACGGCCGACGAAAGCGAGCCTTCGCCGGCCTTCCTGCAGGCCGTGGTCGACCTCGGCGCGACCCGGACCGTCACCACCTCGCAGGCGATCTTCAATGCCCAGGGCGTGAAGCTGCTCGAGGGCGGCGCCAAGGTCGACCAGGGCCTGTACGACCGGCTGGTGTCGCATCGGCTGTCGCGCCCGCTCGACGAGTGCGTTCGTGCCGAGCCGAGCGTCGACGGCAAGCTGCTGCGCGAGGCGGCGCTGGCGGCGATGGAGCGCTGGCCGTTCTTCGCCCTGCTCGCGCCGACGGCGGTGGCGCGCGAATCGCTGTTGCGCCTGATCGCCTCGCTGCCGTTGCCGAGGCCGATCGCCCTGCACCTCGACCTGGCGCGCAACAGCCGGCCGGGACTGTTCATGCACAGCATTCTGATGGCGCTGCTCTGCGCCTGGCTTGCCGGCCAGGGCGAAGGCTCGACCCGCGACGACGTCGCCGACGCCGCCGCGGCCGGGCTGCTGCACGACCTGGGCATGCTGCACATCGACCCGGCGCTGCTCGACGCCGACGAGCGGCTGAGCGGCAATCGCCTCAATCCGGTTTATGTGCACCCGCTGACCTCGTCGATGCTGGTCGAGCGCTTCGACGCCTATCCGAAGCCGGTGGCCCGCGCCGTAGTCGAGCATCACGAGCGGCTCGACGGCTCGGGCTATCCGCGCGGCCTCGTCGACGAGGCGATCAGCCCGCTCGGCCGGATCGTCGCCCTGGCGGAAGTGGTGACGGCGATGTTCGACGGCGAGCGGGCGCAGCCGGAGCAGCGGGTCTCGCTGCTGCTGCGCATCAACCCGCGTCGCTACGACCCGGCGCATGCCGCCGCCGTCCATCGCCTGCTCGCGGCGCTTCCGGCGAGCGCGGCCGAGACCGGCGACACGCCCGAGCATTCGATCGCCCGGCTGCTGCGCCTCGCCGACGAGCTCGAGCGCTGGCGCCAGACCAGCGAGGCGATCGCCCCCGGGCTCGACGGCGACCATGCGGCGCTGCTCGGTTCGATGAACGAGCAGCACGCGACCCTGCAGCGCATGCTTTACGACGCCGGCGTCACCCACGAGCAGCTCGGCGCCCTCGGCGACGACATCGAGGCCGACACGGCGATGCGGATCGAGCTCTGGGCACTGGCCGAGGAGCTGCTGTGGCAGCTGCACTCGGCAGCGAACCAGCTCAAGCGGCGCTGGCAGGCGACCGAGCCGGCGCTGGCGCATCCGCCGGCGCTCGCCGCCTGGTTCGCCGGCGTGGCCTCGCTCGACGAGCCGCCGGTCGCGAACCCGTGAATCCGCCCGGCGGTCGCGGGGGGCCGGAAAGGCCTCGTCATAATCGCCGCCATGGAATTCCTCGGCGCCATCCTCGACTTCGTCCTG
>DATCGH010000687.1:0-2185 GCA_036509055.1 Caldimonas sp. | reverse complement strand
AATGGCGGGTCTACAACCCGGCCCGCGGCTGGCGCGTGCTGATGCCGCGCCGCTGGCGCCGCCTGCACCGCAAGCTGGCGGTGGTCGACGGCCACGTCGTCTTCTGCGGCGGCATCAACCTGCTCGACGACTACCGCGATCCGACCCACGGCAAGCTCGACGAGCCGCGCTTCGATTTCGCGGTGCGCGTGACCGGCCCGCTGGTCGCCGACGCGCACGAGACCATGACCCGGCTCTGGCTGCGCCTGCAGGCCACGCGCGAGGCGCGCCACTTCGATTTCGCCAGGGCCCTGGAGACCGTGCGCGCTGCCTCCCGCGCCGGCACCGACATGAACGATCCGCACATCGCCGCCAAGGACCTCGACGCCGGCGCCCCCGTGGCCGAGCGCGACGCGGCCGGCCTGCTGGCCGGGCTGGCGCTGCGCGACAACCTGCGCTTTCGCAAGCGGATCGAGCACTTCTACCGTTACGCCATCGGCCAGGCGCGGCGCGAGATCATCATCGCCAACGCCTACTTCGTTCCCGGCGTGGCCCTGCAGCGGGCGCTGCTCAAGGCGGCCGAGCGCGGCGTCAAGGTGACGCTGCTGCTGCAGGGCAAGTACGAGTACTTCATGCAGCACCACACCAGCCGGGCGATGTACGGGGTGCTGCTGGCCGCGGGCATCGAGATCATCGAGTACGAGCCGAGCTTCCTCCACGCCAAGGTGGCGGTGTTCGACGGCCCGCAGGGCGCGATTGCGACCGTCGGCTCGTCGAACCTCGACCCGATCAGCCTGCTGCTGGCACGCGAGGCCAACGTCTTCGTGCGCGACGACGCCTTCGCCGCCGAGCTGCGCGGCCACCTGCTCGAGGCGGTGCAGACGACCGGCGCGCGGATCGACTCGTCGGCGCACATGAAGCGACCGTTCACGGTGCGCAGCCTCGCCTGGCTGGCCTATGGCCTGATGCGCGTCGCGCTCTTCGCCACCCGCCACCGCTACTGAAATCGAAAATGGCGGACGACCTGGTCGTGCAGCGCCGCGAAGGCCTGTACTGCCCGCAGGGCGACTTCTACATCGACCCGTGGCGGCCGGTGGAGCGCGCCGTTCTCACCCATGCCCATGCCGACCACGCACGCCGCGGCCACGGCCGCTACCTTGCCGCGGCGCCGGCCGAAGGGGTGCTGCGCATCCGGCTCGGCGAGGAGATCGCGCTCGAGACGCTGCCGTACGGCGAGGCGATCGCGCACCACGGCGTGCGCGTCAGCTTCCATCCCGCCGGCCACGTGCTCGGCTCGGCCCAGGTGCGGCTCGAGCACGGCGGCCAGGTCTGGGTCGCCTCCGGCGACTACCACGTCGCCGGCGACGGCGCCGACCCGCGCGAGGACAACGCCACCTGCACGCCGTTCGAGCCGGTGCGCTGCCACTGCTTCATCACCGAATCGACCTTCGGCCTGCCGATCTACCGCTGGCAGCCGCAGGCGGAGCTGTTCGCATCGATCGACGACTGGTGGCGGCGCAATGCCGAGGCCGGCCGCGCCAGCCTGATCCTCGGCTACAGCTTCGGCAAGGCGCAGCGCATCCTGCACGGCGTCGACCGCTCGATCGGGCCGATCTTCGTGCACGGCGCGGTCGAGCCGCTGAACCGCGCCTACCGCGCCGCCGGCGTCGACCTGCCGGAGACGCCGCTGGTCACCGAGGTGAACGACAAGGCCCTGTTCCGCCGCGCCCTGATCGTCGCCCCGCCGTCGGTGCAGGGCTCGGTCTGGACGCGCCGCTTCGGCGAGCACAGCGACGCCTTCGCCAGCGGCTGGATGCAGCTGCGCGGCGCGCGCCGGCGGCGCTCGGTCGACCGCGGCTTCGTCCTCAGCGACCACGCCGACTGGCCCGGGCTCAAGCGCGCCATCGCCGCCACCGGCGCCGAGCGGGTGATCGTCACCCACGGCTACGAGGCGGTGATGGTTCGCTGGCTCGGCGAGCAGGGCCTGGCGGCGAGCGCCTTCGAGACCGAGTACGGCGACAACGACGACGAGGAGCCGGCGCCGGTCCCGGCGGACGGCGAGCTCGCTTCGTGAAGCGCTTCGCCCGGCTCTTCGCCGAGCTCGACGCGAGCACCGCGACGCTGGACAAGGTCGATGCCCTCAAGCGCTACTTCGCCGCGGCCGCGCCGCGCGACGCCGCCTGGGCGGTGTACTTCCTCGCCGGCG
>DATCGH010000686.1:0-2328 GCA_036509055.1 Caldimonas sp. | reverse complement strand
CCGAAGCTGGTGCTGATGGACGAGCCGTTCGGCGCCCTCGATGCGCTGACTCGGGAGAAGATGAACCTCGAGCTGCTGCGCATCTGGAAGCAGTCGGGGAAGACGATCCTGTTCGTCACCCACGGCATCTCCGAGGCGGTGTTCCTCGGCAGCCGGGTCGTCGTCTTCACCGCCGGGCCGGCACGCATGGCCGACAACTTCACGATCGAGCTGCCGTACCCGCGCACCCTCGACATCAAGACCCACGAGGCCTTCGGCGCCTATACCCGGCGGATCTACAAGCTGCTCGGCATGGAGTGAGCGAACGCCGGCGCCGGCGCGCCGGCCGGCGGCCACTCGGCACGAGCCATGGGCGCGCTGGTCGAGAGGTCGGGCACGACGGCGCTGCCGAAGGCCTTGCAGTCGAGCGACTCGAGATTCAAGCGGCCGCTGCGGATGCGCAGCCGCGGCTTGCCGCCCGACACCTCGTACAGATCGGGATGCGCTTCGAGATAGGCGCGGGCCTCGCCTTCGGGCCGGCCGGCGAAGCCGTCGATGAAGTGATGGCCATTGCGCTCGACGTCCGGGAGGCCGAGCAGGCTCACCAGGGCCAGGTCCTGCTGCACCGCCAGGCCGGCCTGGGTCGTCAAGTCCTCGCCGGAGAGGAAGAACGAGCCTTCGTCCTCGGCATTCCAGAGGCGGCAGCGGGCGAGGTTGATCACCGACTTGTAGAAGCCCTTGCAGTCCTTGGACGAGACGCCACCGTAGCCGAGGGTGCGGGCACGAACGAAGGACTCGATCTCGCCGTCGGACTCGTCGATGATCACCGGCCGATGCCGCGCCAGCGCCGCGACGCTGCGCGAGAGCGCCACCTGGCGCTTGATCGGCTGCTCGATGAAGAGGGTGGCGGCACAGAGCTTCTGCAGCGCCGGCTCGGCCTCCATCGCTTCCCAGAGCCCGACGACGGCGTCGGCGTCCTCGTACTGCTCGTTGCCGTCGAGGCTGACGCGCAACCCTTCGGGCACGGTGTCGAGCACGCCCGCGATCCGCACCAGGCGCTCGATGTCGGCCTGGCGGTCGCCGCCGACCTTGAGCTTGAAGCAGCGCTGGCCATAGGCGGCGACCACTTCCTCGAGCGTCTCGGGCAGGCCGTCGCCGACCCGCGTGCCGGGCGCCTGGTCGGCGGCGACGATCGGGTCGACCAGCCCGACCGTGTGCCGGGCGGCGATGCTGCGCACCGGCTCGAGGTCGGCGAGGAAGGAGGTGAAGTCGAGGGGGCCTAGATCCGGGATCACGGGATGCGGCGCCATGCCGGCGAGGTTGCTGCGCATCGCCGTCCAGAAGCTGGCGCCCACCGTCCGGCAGACGGCGTCCATCACCGCCCGGTCGAGCAAGGCGTTGCCGTAGCTCGCGACCAGCGGCGGCAGGCCGAGCTCGCGACCGGCGCGGATCTGGTAGCGGTAGTTGTCGGCGAACAGCTCGAACGGCGTCGACGGCGGCGCCGCCAGATAGGCGGTGGTGGCGAGCTCGATCGCCTTGCGCAGCTGGTGCTGGTTCTGCGCATCCGAGAGCAAGGGATTCTTGTCGAACCACTTCGCGGCCAACATCTCGGCGGCGTAGCCGAAGCCCTCGCGACCGTCGCCGAGGCGCACGCGCACCCGGACGATCGCCTGGATGCCCTCGGTCAGGGTGATGACGCCGAAGCGGAAGGGCATCCGCAGGCGAAACGGCTGCTCGAACGCCTCGACCCCCAGGACCCGGACCCGCGGCGCGGGAATCGCTATCGCCATGGGGCCGATTCTGGGATCAGGAATTCGCCGCCGATACCGTCAATGTTGGCAGGTGTGTCGTACTTCTCGCTTGCGGACGACACTCCGTGCTCCGCAATCGGGAATGAAGCGCCTGGGAGCGGCCCTGGGCGCTCATCCCAGCCAGCGCGCCAGACCGGCAGCGACGAAGGCATCGTCGCCCAGGTCGGCATGCTCCTTCAGCACCCGGTCGATCTCCCGGGCCTGGCCCGGGCTCAGGCCCTCGTGCGGATCGAGGCACCAGGTGCCCTCGAGCAGGCCCTGTCGGCGCAACACCTCGTGGCAGCCGGCGATGCAGCCGGCGAATTCGTTGGCGACGTCGAAGAAGGCGCTGTTGCAGTCGCTGACCCGGCTGTCGAGGGCGAGCAGGTCGGCGGCGACGGCGCCGTTCGGTCCGGCCTCGGCGGCGGCCACGGCCTGCTTGCAGCGCTCGAGCAGCTCGACCGCGCCCTTCGTCCAGACCGACCAGTGGCCGAGCAGGCCGCCACGAAAGCGCACCGTGACCGGCACGCCGTCACGCATCGCCACGAACGGCGTCACC
>DATCGH010000685.1:0-3612 GCA_036509055.1 Caldimonas sp. | reverse complement strand
CGGCCGACCCCTTGCAACCCATTCTCATCCTCACGGCCTACGCCGCTTGCGGCTACTATTTGGCACTGGTGCTGACCCGCCGCCGGTTCTTCAAGTGATGACCCGATTCGCTTCAGTTCTCACGCGGCTCGCCCTGCTGGCGGTGGCTGCCCTCTGCCTATGGCAGCCCGCGCTCGCCGTCGACGACTTCCTCGAGCCGGAAAAGGCATTCCAGTTCTCGGCCCGGCAACTCGATCCGAAGACGATCGAGATCACCTTCGACATCGCCCCCGGGTACTACCTCTATCGCGAGCAGTTCAAGTTCGTCGCCGATGGCGCCACGCTCGGCAAGGCCCAGATTCCGCCCGGCAAGGTCAAGTGGGACCAGACCTTCGAGAAGGAGGTCGAGACCTACCGCAACGTCCTGAAGATCACCCTGCCGGTGATGCGTGCGCCGGCCAAGTTCCGACTGGTCACCACCAGCCAGGGCTGCGCCGATGCGGGCCTGTGCTATCCGCCGATGCAGAGCGGCGCGAACGTCAGCCTGGCCGGTTTCGGCGGCGCCGGCATGGTCACTCCCGCCGACCCGCCGGGCCCGTCCGCGCGCGGCGGCTCCCGATCGGGATCGACGACAGCCGGGGCGCCCTCCACCGTTGCCGGCGGGGAGCTCGGCGCGATCGAGTCGGTGCTGCACGGCGGCACCTTCTGGTCCATCGTCGGCGCCTTCTTCATCGCCGGCCTGCTGCTCTCGCTCACGCCGTGCGTGCTGCCGATGCTGCCCATCGTCTCGTCGATCATCGTCGGCCAGGCCGGCCAGAGCGCCGCCTTCGCCGGTGTGCCCGCGGGCGCCGTCAGCGGCGGCGCTGCTGCGGCGAGTCGGCCGATGTCCCGGCGCCGCGGCTTCGGCCTCGCGGCCTCCTATTCGTTCGGCATGGCGGTCGTCTACACCCTGTTCGGCGTCGCCGCCGGGCTCGCCGGCGAGGGCCTGGCCGCAGCCCTGCAGAACCCCTGGGTGCTGGGCGCCTTCGCCGTCGGCCTGGTGGCGCTGGCGCTGTCGATGTTCGGCCTCTACAACGTGCAGATGCCGCCGGCGCTGGCCTGCAAGTTCGCTTCGACCGCGCAGCGCATGCCTGCCGGCCGGGCCGCCGGCGTGTTCGCCATGGGCGGCGTGTCGGCGCTCATCGTCAGCCCCTGCGTCGCAGCACCGCTTGCCGGCGCCTTGCTCTACCTCAGCCAGACGCGCGACGTCTGGCTCGGCGGTACCGCCTTGTTCTCGCTGGCGACGGGCATGAGCGTGCCGCTCCTGCTCGTCGGCGCCTCGGCCGGCGCCTTGCTGCCGCGGGCCGGGGCCTGGATGATCGAGGTCAAGGCCGTGTTCGGCCTGCTGCTGCTCGGCGTCGCCCTCTGGACCGTTCAACCGGTGCTGCCGGGCTCGCTGGCGCTGGCGCTCTGGGGCGCGCTGGCGCTCGGCGCCGCGGCGATGGTGATCGTCAACGGCCGGCGTCCGGCGCCCGCGACGAGCGCCGGCGCCGCGGCGCCTTCGACCTTCCTGCCGCGGCGCGCATGGCGCCATGCGCTCGCCGCCCTGCTGGGCCTGGTCGGCGTGCTGCAGATCGTCGGCGCGGCCTCCGGCGGCACCGATCCGCTGCAGCCGCTGGCGCGCTTTGCCGCACGCAGCGATTTCGCCGGCGCCGCCGACGCGCCGCAGTTCACGGCGGTGCACAGCGTCGCCGAGCTCGACACCGCGCTGAGGTCGGCGGGTCGGCCGGTGATGCTCGATTTCTATGCCGACTGGTGCGTCTCCTGCAAGGAAATGGAACGCTTCACCTTCGCCGATCCGGCGGTGCAGCGTCGCCTCGCCGGCGCATTGCTGCTGCGTGCCGACGTGACCGCCAACAACGTCGAAGACCGCGCGTTGCTGCGACGCTTTCGCCTGTTCGGTCCGCCCGGAATGATCTTCTTCGATGCCGAGGGACGCGAGATCGGTGCCGCCCGCACGGTCGGTTTCCAGAAGGCCTCCAAGTTCCTCGAGACACTCGGCGCGGCAGGCCTTTGAGCGGCCGCGGCAGAGCCCCGCTCTGGTATACTGCAAGGCTCAGTCGCGAGGTGGAGCAGTCTGGTAGCTCGTTGGGCTCATAACCCAAAGGTCGCAGGTTCAAATCCTGCCCTCGCAACCACCGCACACGGGGCCTAGGCCTCAAGCACACGCCCACTTCACAGTGGGCGTTTTGCTTTGTGGCCCATCCGTGGCCCAAGTTTGGCCGAGCCTGCGCTCAGGGCCTTGGCGGCCCGAAGCGTTCGTACACGTCGAGCGTGCCGTTCGCGCCGCGCCACACCCGCCGCCACGCGTCCGGGTTTGCGGCCAGGAGGGGCCCCGTGAACCGCTCGTACGGGCTCGGCTTGACGGACGCGAGCAGGTATTTCACCGGCACGCTGTCGATCAGCTGCTGGCCCTTCCTGCCGTCGAGGACGAACGGAGGCACGACGCATCGCCTGCCTGTCCGCAGATAGACCCACTGCGGGTCGCCGCCGGCGAACGTGTCGTCGGGCGCGGCCCGGCGATCCAGCCAATCGAGCGCCGCATCGAGATCGGCACCCTCGGGCCCGTAATAGAAAAGTCGATAGCGCACGGGCTGACCGTGCTGCTCGTAGGCGACGTCGTGGTGCAAGTTCGCATACATCGCGCGCACCTCGCTCGTCGTCCGCAGCGCGATCACGACGATCACCAGCCACGGGATGGCCGTGCCGAGCGCCGCCGGCAGCGCCGGCCAGCGACTTCGCGCCTGCGCCGCCGCCCAAGCCAGCAGTTCGAAGAGCGCCAGGGCCAGCAGTGGATAGAGCGGCAAGAGATAGCGCACGAACTGTTTCTGGAACGGAGTTGCGCACATCGCCGCCAGCGACAGCGCGACATACAAGACGACGGCGAATTCGCGCCGCACCGCCTGCAGCAGCAGACCGCCGAGCACGAGGATCCCGAGCGGGATGGCCACCTCGCGCGGCGTTTCCCAGGTGCTGACCGCCTGACCGATGCTCCGGGGCAGCACCCTGAGGTTCGGTGCTACCCGGCGGACGAAACCGCTCGGCGTCAGGGGGCCGAGCTCGGGCCACCAGGGGTCGAAAAACGTCAGGAGATTGCGCGCGTAGCTGACGTTGAAATAGACCCAGGGCTCGGTCTGGTAGGCGTAGGCCGGGTGCTGGTATTCGGGCGAGGACTCGACAGCCTTGATCCAGCTCGTCCAGCTCGCCACCAAGAGCGCGGAGACGACGAGCGCGGTCAACGCCCGCCTCGTCTCTTTCCTGAGCGCGTGGTCGACCACCCAGGCGACGAGCAAAGCGATGCCCGCGGTCCTCGCCTCGTACGCAAGGATCGCGCACACGCCGCACAGGACGAAGCCGAGCGTGTCGCGCCGGTATCTGCGCACGACGAAGAAGGCAATCGTGAAGAGCCCGAAGAGAGCTTCCGCGTAGAGGGCATCCGTGAAATAGACGTACTGGGGCTGGAGCACGCCCACGAGCGTCACGGCGGCGGCCAGGGCCCCGGGCAGGCTGGCGGAGAGCAGCAGGAAGACGACGATCGCGTAAGCAGCGGAGCAGAGCGCGAGGGTGACCCGGAGCGCGCCTCCGACCACGACG
>DATCGH010000684.1:0-6034 GCA_036509055.1 Caldimonas sp. | reverse complement strand
GAGGATGGTCGCGAACGCCCGCTCGTAGCCGGTGTTGATCGCCGCCTGCGGCGAGGCGCCGCCGCGCAGTTCCTCGCGCACCCGCTCGTTGATCAGCACGTTGGCGTCGATCGCCATGCCGAGCGTCAGCGCGATCGCGGCAATGCCGGGCAGGGTGAGGGTCGCCTGCAGCATCGACAGCACCGCCACCAGGAGCAGGAGGTTGAACCCGAGCGCGAGCGTCGAGACCAGGCCGAACAGCAGGTAGTAGGCGCACATGAAGAGGGCGATCGCGGCGAAGCCGTAGATCACGCTCTGAAAGCCCTTGTCGATGTTCTCGGCGCCCAGGCTCGGGCCGATCGTCCGCTCCTCGATGATCTCCATCGGCGCCGCCAGCGAGCCGGCACGCAACAGCAGCGCGGTGTCGTTGGCCTCGGCGGTGCTCATGCGGCCGGAGATCTGGAAGCGGTTGCCGAGCTCGCCGCGGATCACGGGCGCGGTCACGACCTCGCCCTTGCCCTTCTCGAACAGCAGGATCGCCATCCGCTTGCCGATGTTCTCGCGCGAGACGTCGCGCATGATCCGCGCGCCCTTGGCGTCCATCGTCAGGTGCACCGCCGCCTCGTGGGTCTGGCCGTCGAAGCCGGGCTGGGCGTCGGTCAGGCTTTCGCCGGTGACGATCACCTGGCGCTTGACGATCACCGGCGCACCGCTGCGCTCGACGTACTTCTCGCTGCCGAACGGCACCGGGCCGGCGCCGCTCTCCGCGGAGCGGCCCTCGAGGCTGTCGTCGACCATGCGCATCTCGAGGGTCGCAGTGCGGCCGATGATGTCCTTGGCCTTGGCCGTGTCCTGGACGCCCGGCAACTGCACCACCACCCGGTCGGCGCCCTGCTGCTGGATCACCGGCTCGGCCACGCCGAGCTCGTTGACCCGGTTGTGCAAGGTGGTGATGTTCTGCGTGATCGCCGCCGATTGCACCCGCTTGGCGGCGTCAGGCTTGAGGTTGCCGGTCAGCTTGAAGTCGATGCCGTCGACGCTGTCCAGCCACTGCACGTCGGGCAGCTGGTCGCTGAGGACGTTCCTCGCGGCGGTCTGCGTCTGCGCGTCGCGAAAGCGCACCACGATCGCGTTGCCGTCGCGGGCGATGCCGGCATGGCGGATGTTCTTGTCGCGCAGCAGGGTGCGCGCGTCGCCGGCGAGGGCGTCGGCCTTCTTGGTCAGCGCCGCCTTCATGTCGACCTGCATCAGGAAATGGACGCCGCCGCGCAGGTCGAGGCCGAGGTACATCGGCAGGGCATGCCGCGCGGTCAGCCACTTGGGCGAGCGCGAGAGCAGGTTGAGGGCGACGATATAGGTCGGGTTCTCGGCGTCGGGATTGAGGGCCGAGGTGAGCGCGTCCTTGGCCTTGCGCTGGGCGTCGAGGTCGTCGAAGCGCGCCTTGACCGAATTGCCGTCGAACTGGACGAAATCGGGCTTCAGGCCGGCCTTGCCGAGAATGTCCTGGACCCGCGGGACGAGCGATGCGTCGACCTTGACCGTGACCTTGCCGCTCGACACCTGCACCGCCGGCGCTTCGCCGAAGAAATTCGGCAGCGTGTAGACGATGCCGACGACGAGCGCGATCACCAGGAGCGCGTACTTCCAGACCGGATAACGGTTCACCCTCTCTTCTCCGGGGGCAGGCTTACTTGACCGTGCCCTTGGGCATGACCTGGATCACCGCGGAGCGCTGCACCTGGACCTCGACGCCGCCGGCGACCTCGAGGCCGATGAACGTCTCGCCCATCTTCGAGACCTTGCCGAGGAGGCCGCCGGAAGTGACGACTTCGTCGCCCTTGGCGAGCGCGTCGATCATCGCCTTGTGTTCCTTCTGCCGCTTCATCTGCGGCCGGATCATCACGAAGTAGAGAACCACGAACATCAGGATCAGCGGCAGCATGCTGCCGAGACCGCCGAACATGGAGTCGGCGCCGGCGGCCGGCGCCGTCTGGGCAAAGGCTTCGGATATGAACACGGGGCGAGTTCCTTCGGGAACGCCGGCGCTGCCGGCAAAACCTGCGGATTGTAGGGGGCCGGCGTCGGGGCTCAGACCCCACTGGCGGCAGGGGCCGCCCGAGGCGCGGGACGGCCTGACGCCGGTGCCTCAGCCCGCGCCGCCACCAGGCGCAGCAGGGTGATTTCCGAGGGCGCGCCGAAGCGCTTGGGCGGACCCCAGTAGCCGGTGCCGCGGCTGGTGTAGACCCACATCCGGCGCCAGCGCTTCAGGCCGGCGGTGAACGGCTGCTGCAAGCGGACCAGGAAGTTCCAGGGCAGGAACTGGCCCCCGTGGGTATGGCCGGAGAGCTGCAGGTCGAAGCCGGCGGCCTCGGCGGCCTCGGCGCTGCGTGGCTGATGCGCCAGGAGGAGGCGTACCGCGGCCGGCGGGCTGCCGGCGAGCGCACGCGCCGGGTCGCTGGCACTGGCGCGATCGAAGTGGCCGGCGCTGAAGTCGTTCACGCCGGCCAGCACCAGCGTCGCCTCGCCGCGCCGGATCGCCACGTGCTGGTTGGCGAGCACCGTGAGTCCGAGCCGGCGCAGCTCGGCCACCCACGGCGCGGCACCGGAGTAGTACTCGTGGTTGCCGGTGACGAAGAAGGTGCCCTCCCGTGAACGCAGCTCGGCCAGCGGGGCGACGTGCGGCGCGAGCTCGCGCACCGAGCCGTCGACCAGGTCGCCAGTGATGGCCACGACGTCAGCGTCGAGCGCGTTGACCGCGGCGACGATCCGCTCGACGTACGGCCGGCGGATCGTCGGCCCGACGTGCATGTCGCTGAGCTGGGCGATGGTGAACCCGTGCAGGCCTTCGGGCAGGGCAGCGATCGGCACGTCGACACGGCGCACGGCCGCCGTCCGCCGCGCATTCAGGAAACCCCATCCAGTGGCGAACAGGGCGAGTCCGGCGACCGCCTGGGCGCTGCCCCTCTCGAAGGCACGCAGATTGCCAGCGCCCAGCCACGCCGGCTCCAACCGGTCGAGCAGCGAAAGCAGGAGCAGGCCGATGTCGCGCAGCAGGGTCAGCACCAGGAGCGACGAAAAGAGGCCGATGGCGACGAGGCCCACCCGGCTCGCGAAATGGACGAGCCGACCGCGTCCCGCCGCACGGCGAAGTCCCAGGCCGAGCGGCGCCGTCAGTGCCGAGACGGCGAGGACCGCGAGCAACGCCGCCGACCACGGCGCGCCGAGATCCGGGACGAGCCGCCACCCGATCCAGACGTGGAAGAAGAGCGAAACCAGGGGCAGGAGCATCGGCCGCATGTGGGCTCGACCGTCAGCCTTTCAACGGCCGGGTGTCGCGACCCTGGCGGCAGAAGTCCGTCGCCGCAGGAATGGCGACGGCGTTGCCACTTGACGCAGGCGATGCCGCCGACACAATCGGTCGGCCAGAGTTGTATTCCAACAACCGAATCGAGGAGACAAGCAATGCAAACCTTCCGTTCGCTCGTCGCGCTTGCCGCACTCTGTGCAGTGGGCGTCGCATCGGCACAGCAGGCGCCCGCCGAGGAGCCCGGCTGGGCCAAGGGCCGGCCGAAGACCGACACCGCCATGAAGATGGCGCCGGTGCCGGCCTTCCCGGTGCCGACGCCAGCCGATCAGCTGCCGACCAAGAAGTTCAAGCTGCCGCCGGGCTTCAAGGTCGAGACCTGGGCCTCGGGCGTGCTCGACGCGCGCGAGATCCGCGAAGGTCCCAAGGGCACGATCGTCGTCAGCACCCTGTTCGTCGGCAACAAGGTGTACGCGTTCCCGCCGGGCAAACGCGAGCCCAAGGTCATCATCGACAAGCTGCCGATGGCGGCCGGCATCGCGTTCGACAGCAAGGGCAACCTGTACGTCGCGACCAACACCAAGATCTACCGCTACGACAACATCGAGGACAACCTCGACAAGCCGGGCGAGCCCAAGGTGATCTACGACAAGCTGCCCGGCGGCAATGACCACAGCTGGAAGTTCCTGCGCGTCAAGGACGACAAGCTCTACTTCCCGATCGGCGGGCCCTGCAACATCTGCGACCCGGGCGAGTACGCCAAGATCTACCGGATGAATCTCGACGGCAGCGGCGTCGAGACGATCGCCTCGGGCGTGCGCAACACCGTCGGCTTCGACTTCGACCCGAAGACCGGCTACCTCTGGTTCACCGACAACGGCCGCGACTGGTTCAGTGAAGAACTGCCGAACGACGAGCTCAACGTCGTCACCCAGCCGGGCAAGCAGCACTTCGGCTTCCCGTACTGCCACCAGGGCAACATCCCCGATCCGGAGTTCGGCTGGGGCAAGTCGTGCGACGACTACGTGAAGCCCGCCGCGCTGCTGGGGCCGCACGCCGGCTCGCTCGGCCTGAAGTTCTACACCGGCAAGATGTTCCCGGCGAAGTACCAGGGGGCGATGTTCATCGCCAAGCACGGCCCGTGGAATCGGACCAAGAAGTACAACGGCGTGTACGTCGCCTGGCCCGACGGCAAGGGCGGCGCCAAGGTCGAGGAGTTCATGACCGGCTTCGTCGAGAACAACGCCTACCTCGGGCGGCCGGTTGATTTCCACGTCATGAAGGATGGCTCGCTGCTGGTGAGCGACGATCATGCCGGAGCGATCTATCGCGTCAGCTACGGCGGCAAGTGACGAACAGGCGCTGAGGCGACGCCGCGGGCGGATGCCGCTCGCGGCGGCCCTCGCGGCGACGCTCTTCGTCGCTGCGGCGGTGTCGGCGCAGACCCGTCCCCCACGGGCCGCGAGCGGCTTGGCTGGGCGGACGGCCGCCTCGGCGACACCGAGCCCGGCTGCCAAGGCCGGCGCCGCCGAGTACGCGCAGCGCTTTGCCACGGTGTGCGCCGCCTGCCATGGTGCCAACGGTCGCAGCGACATGCCCGGCACGCCGGTGCTCGCCGGCCAGCACTCCTACTACGCGGTCACCCAGCTTTTCCTTTTCCGCGAAGGCCGGCGCGGCAACCCGGCGATGACAGCCGTGGCCAAGGGCTTCACCGACGCTGACCTGCGTGGCTTCTCCGATCACATCGGCACGCTGCCGCCCGTACCGCCGCCGCCTGCATCCGCGCCCGACGCCGCCCGGATGAAGCAGGGCCAGACGCTGGCGCAGCAGCACAAGTGTGCCTTTTGCCACGGCGCCGACCTCGCCGGCGGCCAGCAGGTTCCACGCATCGGCGGCCAGCGCGAGGAGTACCTGCGCGAGGCGTTGCAGGGCTTCAAATCCGGACAACGCGTCGGCTACACGCTGGCCATGAGCGAGGCCGTGAGCCAGGTCCCGCCCGCAGACCTCGACGTTCTCGCCTACTACGCCTCGCGCGTCCCGGTCGCCGGCCGCTAGCGGCCGCGCTCTCAGGCGTCGGCTCTGACCGCAGCGCGAGCGCGCGCCGGGGCGAGCAGATTGAGCGCGTTGCCGCCGAGGATCAGCGCCGCGCCGAGCACGGTCCAGAGGTCGACCGCCTCGGAATAGACCAGCCAGCCGGCCAGGGCGCTGAGCGGCACGCGCAGGAAATCCATCGGCACGGTCGTCGTCGCCTCGGCATGCTGCAGCGCGCGCGTCATGCAGTAGTGCGAATAGGTGCCGCAGATGGCGATGACCAGGATCCAGGGCAGGACTACGGGCGGCGGCGCACGCCACACGACCGCGGCCGGCACCAGCCCGATCGCCGACTGCACGATCAGCATCCAGAAGATGATCGCGACCGCGCTTTCGCTGCGGGTCAGCGACTTGACCATGGTCACCGAGATCGCGAAGCCGACGGCCGCGGCCAGCGCGATCAACTGCCCCGGATCGAGGTGGCCGGTGGAGGGACGCACGATCGCGGTCACGCCGATCAGGCCGAGGACGATCGCGACGATCCGAGCGGCGCTCAGCCGTTCGCCCAGGAACGAGACGGCGAGCAGCGCGGTCCAGATCGGCATCGTGAACTCGATCGCCACGACCTGGGCGATCGGGATCAGGGTCAAGGCCAGGAACCAGCCGAACTGGGCGGCGTAGTGGAAGGTGTTGCGCGCGACGTGCAGGCCGGCGCGCCCG
>DATCGH010000683.1:0-5034 GCA_036509055.1 Caldimonas sp. | reverse complement strand
CGCCGCGTATAGCGCGGCGTTGAACCCGCCGTGAAGCAGCGCGGCCGGCCACCAATGGCCACTCAGCTCGCGCGCCTTGCCGTAGATCAGCGAGATCGGGAAGACGCCGAGCGCCACCGCGAGCGGATGGCGCCAGAGGTGAAAGGCGGCGAAGAGCACGCTCGTGACGAGGTTGGCAAGGGTCAGCGGCGAGCCGCCCAACGGCATCTGCCGGCGCGCGAAGGCGCGGGCCAGCGCCGGCTGGAGCAGGCCGCGAAAGACGATCTCCTCGAGCACCGACCAGAGCGCGAGCATCGCCAGGTCGCGCGGCGGATCCGGCGTCGCCATCGGATAGCCGGCCACGGCGACGATGAAGGCGACCGGCGGTGCCGCGAGCGCACAGGCCCACCAGAACCAGCGTGCCCCGGCCTCGGGCGGTATCGGTCCCGTTCTCGTGCGCGCGGGCGGTTCGGCGAGGTCGCGGCTCATGTCGAATGGGCGGAGGGCGGCCCCGACTCTACGTGAGGCTTCGCCGTTGAATCGGTGGCATGGTGCGCTCGCACGGCCGCTGACCAAGTTGGTGCGAAGTCACGCTCGGCCTTGGTGCGAAGGTCCCACGCCGACGGCGTCACGCGACGCCGTGCAAGGCCAAGGGATTGGCGTCCTGTCGTCGTGCCAAGCGGGTGGCATAGGCCTTGCTGACTGCCGTCCCGCTGACGAATCGTCGTCTGCCCGTTTGATTCGAAAACCCCTAGGGAGATGCCCACATGAAACGTCGCTTCGCGCTTAAAGCCGCCGCTGCCGCCCTGGCCGCGTCCGGTCTCGTCAGCCTGCCCGCCTTCGCTGCCGACACCATCAAGGTCGGCGTGTTGCACTCGCTCTCCGGAACGATGGCGATCTCCGAAACGGTGCTCAAGGACACCGTGATGATGACCGTCGACTCGATCAACGCGAAGGGCGGCCTGCTCGGCAAGAAGCTCGAGGTCGTGGTTGTCGATCCGGCGTCCAACTGGCCGCTGTTCGCCGAGAAGGCGAAGCAGCTCCTGACCCAGGACAAGGTCGCGGTCGTGTTCGGCTGCTGGACCAGCGTGTCCCGCAAGTCGGTGCTGCCGGTGTTCGAGGAGAACAACGGCCTGCTGTTCTACCCGGTGCAGTACGAGGGCGAAGAGCTCTCGAAGAACGTCTTCTACACCGGCGCGGCGCCCAACCAGCAGGCGATTCCCGCGGTCGAGTACCTGATGAGCAAGGACGGCGGCTCGGCCAGGCGCTTCGTGCTGCTCGGCACCGACTACGTCTATCCGCGCACCACCAACAAGATCCTGCGCGCCTTCCTGCACTCGAAGGGCATCACCGACGCCGACATCATCGAGGAGTACACGCCCTTCGGCCACTCCGACTACCAGACCATCATCGGCAAGATCAAGAAGTTCGCCTCAGAGGGCAAGAAGACCGCGGTGGTCTCGACCATCAACGGCGATTCGAACGTGCCGTTCTACAAGGAGCTCGGCAACCAGGGCCTGAAGGCGACCGACGTGCCGGTGGTCGCGTTCTCGGTCGGCGAAGAAGAGCTGCGCGGCGTCGACACCAAGCCGCTGGTCGGCCACCTGGCGGCGTGGAACTACTTCGAGTCGATCAAGAATCCGACCAACGCCGCCTTCATCAAGGAGTGGACCGAGTACGCCATCAAGAAGAACATCCCCGGCCACAAGGACAAGCCGCTCACCAACGACCCGATGGAAGCCACCTACATCGGCATCCACATGTGGGCGCAGGCGGTCGAGAAGGCCAAGTCGACCGACACCGACAAGGTGATCGCGGCGATGGCCGGCCAGACCTTCAAGGCGCCGGGCGGCTTCACCTCGACGATGGATCCGAAGAACCACCACCTGCACAAGCCGGTGTTCATCGGCGAGATCAAGAGCGACGGCCAGTTCAACGTCGTCTGGAAGACGCCCGGCCCGGTCAAGGCGCAACCCTGGAGCCCGTTCATCCCGGAGAACAAGGGCAAGAAGGACGAGCCCGAGAAGAAGTAAGAGGCATCGAGAGTGCGGACGCTGCTGCGGTTTCTCTGCCTCGCACTCTCGCTTCTCGCCGGCGCGGCTGAAGCGCTGACTCCGCAGCAGACGCTCGCCATCGCGGCGGGCGACAACGACGCGCGGCTCGCCGCGCTGAATGCGGCGGCGACGAGCGGCGACGCTCGCCTCGCCGCGTTCGTGCAGGCCCTGCTCGACGGCGAGGTCAAGGTCGCCGGCGACAAGGTCTACCTGGTCCAGGGCGACAAGGCGACGATCGCCGCCACCGGCGAGCCGACGAAGGTGCCCGACGACGCCGAGGACGTCACCAACAACAACCGGATGCGCGGCGCGCTCGATGCCGTGCTCTCCACCCTGCGCCTGTTCTCACCCGACCTCGCGGTGCGGCGGGCGGCGATCGTCGACCTCGGCAAGGCGACGCTCGAGGAAGGCCAGCTGCCGCTGATCGACAAGGCCCTGGCGGCGGAGACCGATCCGCAGCTGAAGGACAACCTCGGCCGGATGCGCGCTGCGATCCTGATCTCGTCGACCGATCGCGCCAGCCGGCTCGCCGCGGCGAAGGAGCTCGCCTCGAGCAGCCAGAGCACGGTTGCCAGCCTGTTGCAGGAGCGGCTCGGCGAGGGCGGCGAGGCCGACCCGGAGGTGCGCGCCGCGCTCGGCCAGGCGCTCGACGCGGTCCGCGGGCGGCTCGCCTGGGGCGAGCGGCTCGGCGTGATCTTCACCGGCCTGTCGCTCGGCTCGGTGCTGCTGCTGGTCGCGCTCGGCCTGGCCATCACCTACGGACTGATGGGCGTCATCAACATGGCGCACGGCGAGCTGATGATGATCGGCGCCTACACCACCTACGTCGTGCAGAACCTGTTCCGCGCCTATGCGCCCGGGGCCTTCGACGCCTACATCCTGGTGGCGATTCCCGCCGCCTTCCTCGTCGCCGCGCTGGTGGGCGCGGTGCTCGAGCGCGGCGTCATCCGCTTCCTCTATGGCCGGCCGCTCGAGACGCTGCTCGCCACCTGGGGCATCAGCCTGGTGCTGCAGCAGGCGGTGCGCTCGGTCTTCGGCGCGCAGAACGTGCCGGTCGAGAACCCCGGCTGGCTCTCCGGCGGGGTGCAGGCGATGAGCAACCTCGTGCTGCCCTACAACCGGCTCGCCATCATCGCCTTCGCCATGCTCGTGCTCGGCGGCGTGGCGCTCCTGATCGCCAAGACCCGGCTGGGCCTCTTCGTCCGCGGCGTGACGCAGAACCGGCGCATGGCGTCCTGCGTCGGCGTCGACACGGCGCGCATCGACATGGTCGCCTTCGCCTTCGGCGCCGGCATCGCCGGGCTGGCGGGATGCGCGCTCTCGCAGATCGGCAACGTCGGCCCGGACCTCGGCCAGAGCTACATCGTCGACTCGTTCCTCGTGGTCGTGGTCGGTGGCGTCGGCCAGCTCGCCGGCACGGTGGTGGCCGCCCTCGGCCTAGGCGTGCTCAACAAGTTCCTCGAGGGCATGGCCGGCGCGGTGCTGGCCAAGATCATGGTGCTGGTCTTCATCGTCATCTTCATCCAGAGGAAGCCCTCGGGCCTGTTCGCGATGAAAGGTCGGAGCGCGGAAGCATGAGCGCCGTCCTGCCGATGCCGGCGCTCGCGCCGCGCCGTTCGATGCTGCTCGGCATGAAGGGCTGGCTGGGGGTGACGATCGCGCTCGCCGTCGTCGCCGTGATCGTGCCGATCGCCAACCTGCTGGTCCCGGCAGGCAGCGTCTTCCACCTCAGCGACTACGCGGTGCAGCTCGTCGCCAAGATCATGTGCTACGCGATGGCGGCGTTGGCGATGGACCTGATCTGGGGCTACACCGGCATCCTCTCGCTCGGCCACGGTGTCTTCTTCGCCCTCGGCGGATACGCCATGGGCATGTATCTGATGCGCCAGATCGGCAGCGACGGTCAGTACCGCCTGCCCATGCCCGACTTCATGGTGTTCCTCAACTGGAAGCAATTCCCCTGGCACTGGGCGCTCTCGAATTCCTTCATCGCCCAGATGGCGCTGGTGGTCATTGCGCCGGGCCTGCTCGCCTTCGTGTTCGGCTTCTTCGCCTTCCGCTCGCGCATCAAGGGCGTCTACTTCTCGATCATCACCCAGGCGATGACATTCGCGATGATGCTGCTCTTCTTCCGCAACGAGACCGGCTTCGGCGGCAACAACGGCTTCACCGACTTCAAGCGCATCCTCGACATCCCGATCGCCACGCCGTCGATGCGGATGACGCTGTTCGTCATTACCGGCTGCACCTTGATCGGCTTCTACCTGATGGCGCGCGCCATCGTCGGCAGCAAGTTCGGCCGGGTGCTGCAGGCGATCCGCGACGCCGAGAGCCGGGTCATGTTCACCGGCTACGACCCGCTGCGCTACAAGCTGGCGATCTGGACGCTCTCGGCGGTGATGTGCGGCATCGCCGGCGCGCTCTACGTGCCGCAGGTCGGCATCATCAACCCGAGCGAGATGACGCCGGCGGCCTCGATCGAGATCGCGATCTGGGCCGCGGTCGGCGGCCGGGCGACGCTGATCGGGCCGATCATCGGCGCCTTCGTCGTCAACGGCGCGAAGAGCGTCTTCACCCAGCACATGCCCGAGTACTGGCTGTACGTGCTCGGCGCGATGTTCATCGCCGTCACCCTGTTCCTGCCCGGCGGCGTGGTCGGTCTGGCGAAACACCCGAAGGTGCTGGCCCTCCTGGGCCGGAGCGCACGCAAGGAAGACGGAGCCGCGTCATGACGCCCGACAGCATTCGGAGAGATCGGGCATGACGCCCGAGAACATTCAGAGAGATCAGGCATGACGCCCGATCTCATGCGCGCCGGCGCCGACACGCGCCGCCATGCCGAGGAGCGGGCCGCGGCCCTGCAAACCGGGAGCTCGGGCGGCCGGGTCGCCAGCTACTCGCGTGTGGTCCAGCCGGGCCAGCTCGACATCGCCCACGGCGCGATCCTCTACCTCGACGACATCACCGTCAGCTTCGACGGCTTCAAGGCGCTGAACGCGCT
>DATCGH010000682.1:0-3292 GCA_036509055.1 Caldimonas sp. | reverse complement strand
CGGGCGCGGCGCTCATCCGAGCAGCGACCGGGCGGCGGTCAGGGACGCCGGATCATGCAGCGCCACCGACTCCGAGCCGGCGTCGATGCGTCGCGTCAGGTTGGAAAGCACCTTGCCGGGACCGCATTCGAAGATGTCGGTGACGCCGCGCGCGCGGATCGCCCGGATCGTCTCTTCCCAGCGCACCGGGCCGTAGGCCTGGCGATAGAGCGCGTCGCGGATCGCAGCGGGATCGGTCTCGATGCGCACGTCGATGTTGTTGATGACCGGAATCTGCGGCCGGGCGATCGCGACGCCCGCCAACTTCTCGCGCAGCCGATCGGCGGCCGGCTTCATCAGTGGCGAATGAAATGGCGCCGAGACCGCGAGCGGCAGCGTCCGCTTGGCGCCCGCCGCCTTGAGCAACTCGCACGCCTTGTCCACGCCGGCCTTGCTGCCGGCGATCACGGTCTGTCGTGGATCGTTGTAGTTGGCCGCGGAGACGACCTCGCCGGTCGCTTCGCGTGCGGCGTCGCAGCCGGCGCGCACCGCGGCGGCGTCGAGCCCGAGCACCGCCGCCATCGCGCCGGCGCCGACCGGCACCGCGTCCTGCATCGCCTCGGCGCGAAAGCGCACCAGCGGCAGCGCCTCGGCGAGCGAGATCGCGCCGGCGGCGACGAGCGCCGTGTACTCGCCGAGCGAGTGTCCGGCCACGACTTCCGGCGCGAGCTTCGTTTCCGCGAACCAGGCGCGATAGCAGGCGATGCCGGCGGTGAGCATCGCCGGCTGGGTGTTGGCGGTGAGGTCGAGCCGCTCCTTCGGGCCCTCGCGGATCAGCCGGCCGATGTCCTCGTCGAGCGCGCTCGAGGCTTCCTCGAGCGTTTGCCGGACGGCGGCGTTGTCGCCCCAGACCTCGAGCATGCCGACGGTCTGCGAGCCCTGGCCCGGAAAGACGAAAGCGAATGGTTTCATGACGAACTGTCTCCCGCCGTGCCCTCTTCGGGGCAGTGGCTTCAGAAATCGAACAGGGTCGCGCCCCAGGTGAAGCCGCCGCCGACGCCTTCGAGCATCACCGTGTCGCCACGCTGGATCTTGCCTGCGCGCACGGCGTCGTCAAGGGCCAGCGGAATCGAGGCGGCCGAGGTGTTGCCATGCCGGTCGACGGTGACGATCAGCTTCTCCGGCGCCAGCTTGAGCTTCTTCGCGGTGCTTTGCATGATGCGGATGTTGGCCTGATGCGGGATCAGCCAGTCGATGTCGGCCTCGGTCCGGCCGGCCTTGGCCAGCACCGACCGGGCGACGGTGTCGAGCACCGAAACGGCGAGCTTGAAGACCGCCGGGCCGTCCATCTTCAGCAGCGGATCGCCGATCACCTTGCCGCCCGAGACCGTGCCCGGCACGCACAGGATGCCGACATGCCGACCGTCGGCATGCAGCTCGCTCGCCAGGATGCCGGGCGCCTCGCTCGCCTCGAGGACGACGGCGCCGGCGCCATCGCCGAACAGGACGCAGGTGGTGCGATCGGAGAAATCGAGGATGCGCGAGAAGACTTCCGAACCGACGACCAGGACCTTCGAGGCGCTGCCGGTCTTGATCATCGCGTCGGCGATCGAGAGGGCGTAGACGAAGCCGGAGCAGACCGCCTGGACGTCGAACGCCGGGCAGCCGTGGATGCCGAGCTTTTCCTGGACCATGCTCGCCGCCGACGGGAACACCATGTCGGGCGTCGAGGTGGCAACGATGATCAGGTCGATCGCCTGCGGATCGCAGTCGGCGGCGGCGAGCGCGCGGCGCGCCGCCTCGACGCCGAGGTCGCTGCAGGTGACGTCGGGCTCGGCGAAGTGGCGAAAGCGAATGCCGGTGCGCTCGACGATCCATTCGTCGGAGGTCTCGATGCCGTCGGCCGCGAGCCGAGCCGCGAGCTCGGCATTGCTCACCCGCCCGGGCGGCAGGAAGCTGCCGGTGCCGGCGATGCGCGAATAGCGGGCGGGCGCAGCGCTCATGCTGCGGAATGTACGGCGGTGAGCGTCGGCCGGGTGGCGTCGGCTGCGGAATCGGCAGCGTTCGACGGCAGACCGTCGGCGGTGGCGGGCATCGCCGCCAGGGTCGCCCGGATCCGCCGCTCGACGCGCGCAAGCAGGTCATTGCGGGCGGCGTCGTGGGCGCGGTTGAGCGCCTGCTCGAAGGCGAAGGCATCGGCCGAGCCGTGGCTCTTGAACACCAGGCCGCGAAGTCCGAGCAGCGCGGCGCCGTTGTAGCGGCGGTGATCGACCCGATGCTTCAGGCGGTTGAGCACCGGCAGGGCAGCGAGTGCCGCCAGCTTGGTCAGCGGGTTGCGCGTGAATTCCTGCTTGATGAAGCTGCTGAGCATCGTGGCCAGGCCCTCGGCCGTCTTCAACGCGACATTGCCGACGAAGCCGTCGCAGACGATGATGTCGCAGCTGCCCTTGAAGATGTCGTTGCCTTCGACGTTGCCATAGAAATTGATCAGCCCGGCCGCGCCGGCCGCGCGCAGCAGCTCGCCGGCCTGCTTGATCGTCTCGCCGCCCTTGATCGCCTCTTCGCCGATGTTGAGCAGGCCGACCGTGGGCTCGTCCTTGCCGTCGACGGCGCCGACCAGGGCGCTGCCCATGACCGCGAACTGCAGCAGGTTCTCGGCGCTGCAGTCGACGTTGGCGCCGAGGTCGAGGACGGTGGTGTAGCCGTCGCGCTCGTTCGGCATCACGGTGGCGATCGCCGGCCGGTCGATGCCGCCGACGGTCTTCAGCACGTAGCGCGAGACCGCCATCAGGGCGCCGGTATTGCCGGCGGAGATGCAGGCCTGGGCCAGCGAGGGCCGGTCGGCGAGCGGCTTGACCTGGCTCACCGCGACCCGCAGCGACGAGTCTTTCTTCCGCCGCAGCGCCACCTCGATCGAGTCGCTCATCTCGACGACCTCGGTCGCCTCGACCCGGGTGCAGCGCTCCCAGCTTTCGGCCGCCTTCAGCGCCTCGGCCCGGCCGACGAGCACGAGCTCGGCCGCGGGGTGCGCGGCGAGAAACGCGCGGCACGCCGGCAGCGTGACCGACGGGCCATGGTCGCCGCCCATGCAATCGACGGCCAGACGGATCGGAGGGGCGGAATGGGCCGCCATGGACAAGTGCGCGATCGGCATGGCCTTCTCGGCAGCCGCGGTCACGCCAGCGGGAAGGTCAGGCGTCCGCTTTGGTCTTCAGCACCTTGCGACCCCGGTAGAAGCCGGTGGCGCTGATGTGATGACGCAGGTGGGTCTCGCCCGTGGTCGGCTCGATCGCCACGCCGGGCTTGGGAAGCG
>DATCGH010000681.1:0-3840 GCA_036509055.1 Caldimonas sp. | reverse complement strand
CATCACCGCGAAAGACGGCACCCAGATCTTCTACAAGGACTGGGGCACCGGCCAGCCCATCGTCTTCTCCCACGGCTGGCCGCTGTCGGCCGACGACTGGGACAACCAGATGTTCTTCTTCCTCGAGAAGGGCTTTCGCGTCATTGCCCATGACCGGCGCGGCCACGGCCGCTCCAGCCAGACGGCCACCGGCAACGAGATGGACACCTACGCCGACGACCTGGCGACCCTCACCGAGGTGCTGGGCCTGAAGGACGCGATCCATGTCGGCCACTCCACCGGCGGCGGCGAGGTGGCGCACTACCTTGGGCGCCATGGCACGAAGCGCGTCGCCAAGGCGGTGCTGATCGGCGCGGTGCCGCCGGTGATGCTCAAGTCGGCAGCCAATCCGGGCGGCCTGCCGATCGAGGTGTTCGACGGCATCCGCGCTGGCGTCGCCGGCAACCGCTCGCAGTTCTACATGGACCTGACGATGCCCTTCTACGGCTACAACCGGCCGGGGGCCAAGGTCTCGGAAGGCATTCGCATGAACTGGTGGCGCCAGGGCATGGCCGGCGGGGTGAAGGCCCACTACGACTGCGTCAAGGCGTTCTCGGAAACCGACTTCACCGAAGACCTGAAGAAGATCGACGTGCCCACGCTCGTGATGCACGGCGACGACGACCAGATCGTGCCGATCGCCGACTCGGCGCTGCTGTCGGCGAAGCTGGTGAAAGGCGCCACGCTCAAGGTCTACCCCGGGCTGCCGCACGGCATGTGCAGCACCCATCCCGAGGTCATCAACCCCGACCTGCTGGCGTTCTTCCGCGGCTGAGAGCGTCAGCCGTCGACCTGGTCGGCGGCGCCTCCGGCGGTCAGGTAGTCCTTGACCTTGTCGATGCGCGTGCCGACCTCCTGCACCGCCTTCCACAGGGCCTCGTCGGTCACCGACAGGGCCTTGCACCAGCGCTCGACCGCGGCCTTGTCGCTCATGTCGATGTAGGCCTCGGATTCGGGGTCCTCGGCGGCCTTCGTTTCCACGCTCATCGTCCTCTCCCGGGGGCAGGTCAGCGAAGCCAGTTGGCAAAGAAGAATCCCGCAAGCGCGCCGACGGCGACGGCGAAGGCGACGAAGGTCGCCGCCGCCCAGGCCAGGAGGGCGCGCCGGTCGCCCTCCGGCGCGAGCCGGGCGCCGGCCCGCCGGCTCGGCGCGAGCAGCACGAGGTGGGCCACGCCGCCGATCGCCAGGCTGAGCAGCAAGGCGCCGATCGCCGCGGCGACGGCCTCGCGCCGCTGCGGCTGGGCGAAGGCCCTGTCGATCAGCGTGGCGGTCAGCACCAGGGCCACGGTGGCCAGCGCCATCAGATGGCGGATGAAGGCGAGCAGCAGGCGCCGCTGCTCGAGCCGCCAGGTCTCGGCGTCGGGTTCGGTGACGACGCCGGGGGCGGTGTCGACGAAGGCCGTCGGCCGCCAGTCCTTGCTGTTCATGGGTTCCAGTCTAGGGCGGGCCGAGGTCAGCCCGGCGCGCGCCGCTTCTCGGCGGTCACGAGCGCGATTCCGCCGAGGATGGCGACGGAGGCGAACAGCAGGCGCAGCGTCAAGGGCTCGCCGAGCAGGACGACGCCGCCGAGTGCGGCGAGCGGCGGAACGCTGAGCTGCACCGTCGCCGCGGTCGCCGCCTTCAGGCCGCGCAGCGCGCTGTACCAGATGGCATAGCCGATCCCCGAGGTGATGGCGCCGGAGGCGACGGCGAGGGCCGCGCCGGCGGGGTCGAGCGCGGCCCAGGGCAGCGTCGCCAGGGTCAGTGCCGCGGCGAAGGGCACGGCGCGCAGGAAGTTGCCCGCGGTCGCCTGCAGCGGATCGCCTGCGCCCCGGCCGCGCAGCGAGTACACGCCCCAGGCGATGCCGGCGACGATCATCAGGACGGCGCCGTGCAGCGGCGGCGCCGAGATGCCGGGCAGGAGCAGGCCGATCAGGCCGCCGAGCGCACAGGCCACGCCGAGCAGCTGCCAGCCGGTCAGTCGGTCGCCGCGCCAGAAGCCGTAGCCGATCATCGTCGCCTGGACCGCGCCGAACAGGAGCAGGGCGCCGGTGGCCGTGGTCAGGGTGATGTAGGCGAAGGAGAAGGCCGCGGCGTAGGCGAAGAGGGCGAAGGCCGACGGCCAGCTGCCGGCCTTGTCGGCCCGGCCGCGCTGCAGGCGGACGATCAGCCAGAGCGCCAGCGCCCCGGCCACCACCCGGATCGTCGTGAAGCTCGCCGCGTCGATGCGGCCCGCCTGCAAGGCGGCCCGGCAGAGCAGCGAGTTGCCGGCGAAGGCGAGCATCGCCAGCAGCGTCAGGACGAAGACTCGCAGCGGTGACATCCGGGCAATTCTGCAGGCAGCACGATGCCGCGACCCGGATACTGCCCGGGCGGCAGCGCGCCACGGAGGCTCGCCCGCCGAATCCGCCCCAAGGAGCCGACATGGACCACACCCTCGACCGCCTGGCCATCCGCGAACTGGTCGAGAACTGGGTGGTCTGGCGCGACGCCGGCGACTGGGAGCGCTTTCGCACTGTCTGGCACGACGATGGCGTGATGATGGCCACCTGGTTCCAGGGGCCGGCCGAGGAATTCATCCGCGTCAGCCGCGAGGGCTGGAACAAGGGTGTCAGCATCCTCCACTTCCTCGGCGGCACGGCGACCGACCTCGTCGGCACCCGCGCCGTCGCCCAGACCAAGATGACGATCTCGCAGCGCGCGGCGGTCGAAGGCGTGCCCTGCGACATCGTCTGCACCGGCCGCTTCTACGACTTCCTCGAGAAGCGCGCCGGCCGCTGGGGCCTGGTGCTGCGCCAGCCGATCTACGAGAAGGACCGCATGGACCCGGTGCCGCAGGGCGCCGCGCCGGTGCTCGACGAGGCGATCCTGCTCGGCTTTCCCGAGGGCTACCGGCATCTCGCCTATGCGCAGCTGAAGATCGGCTACAGCGTCAAGCGCGACATGCCGGGCCTCAAGGGGCCGGAGGTGGAGGCGCTCTACCGGCGCGGCCGCGCCTGGCTGGCCGGCGCGCCGGACCCCAGAATCCCGGTCGAGTGAAACCGGCCCGATGACACCGCATCAACCCATCCTCCAGATCGGCAGCTTCCCCGAGGCGATGCAGCGCGTGATCGATGCCGAGTTCGCCTGCCATGACGCGGCCGAGGTCGAGCGAAGCGCCGAGCTGCACGGACGGATCCGGGCGATCGTCACGCGCAGCAATTACGCCGTGCCGTTGGCGCTGGTGCAGGCGCTGCCGCGGCTGGCGGTGATCGCCACCTCCGGCGTCGGCCACGACGGCATCCCGGTGGCCGCGGCGAAGGCGCGTGGCGTCGTCGTCACCAACACGCCGGGCGTCCTCGACGGCGCCGTCAGCGAGCTGGCGATCGGCCTCCTGCTCGCGCTGCTGCGCAAGATCCCGGACGCCGACCAGTTCGTGCGCGTCGGCGGCTGGAGCGAAGGCCTCTATCCGCTGACCACCGGCCTGGCCGGCAAGCGCGTCGGCATCGTCGGCCTCGGCCGCATCGGCCGCGGCATCGCCCGGCGCCTGGCCGGCTTCGACGTCGAGATCGCCTACACCGGCACCCGGCCGCAGGACCTGCCCTACGGCTTCGTCGCCGAGGTCGGTGCGCTGGCCGAGGCATCGGACATCCTGATCGTCTGCTGCCGCGGCGGCGAGGCGACCCGCCACCTGATCGACGCGGGGGTGCTGGAGCGGCTCGGCCCCAAGGGCTTTCTCGTCAACGTCGCCCGCGGCTCGGTGGTCGACGAGGCGGCGCTGACGGCGGCACTCGCCGCCGGGCGGCTCCGCGGCGCCGCGCTCGACGTGTTCGAGACCGAGCC
>DATCGH010000680.1:0-9860 GCA_036509055.1 Caldimonas sp. | reverse complement strand
CGTCTTTCGTGGAAACGAGGTCGAGCTCGATGAAATCGGCGCCGAGCTCGATCGCCTTGACGTAGGCTTCGATCGTCTCTTCCGGCAGGTAGCCCGAAGCGCCGCGGTGCGCGGCGACCATCGGCGGCTTGCCGTCCAGGGTTTTCAGCGCAGCGCCCGGCGAAGTGGCGCAGGCGGCGAGCAACGCGAGGAAAGCCGGGACGACGAGGCGAGCCCTTGGCCGCCGCTGGAGTGTGAACATGAGGCTCTCCGAGAATGAAGGCTCGAATCTTCGCATTGCCGGGTGACGCCGGCCGGATTTCCATGAACTTGCCAACGTCCCGCCTGGTGATCGCCGAAACCCGCGCCTGGGTGGAGCGCGTCGTGATCGGCGTGAACCTGTGTCCGTTCGCCAAGGCGCCGCAGGTCAAGGGCCTGGTGCGCTACGTGCTCAGCGAAGCGAGCGAGCCCGAAGCTCTGCTCGCTGGCCTGATCGAGGAGTTGAAGCTGCTCGCCGGGACGCCAGCCGATCGCATCGAGACCACACTGCTCGTTCATCCGCAGGTGCTCGCCGACTTCGCCGACTACAACGATTTTCTCGGCCTGGCCGAGTCGGCCGTCGCCGGGCTCGGGCTCGAGGGCGTGATCCAGGTGGCGAGCTTTCACCCGGGCTACCAGTTCGCGGGCACGGCGCCGGACGATCTCACCAACGCAACCAACCGGTCGCCGTATCCGACGCTGCACCTGCTGCGCGAGGAGAGCGTCGAGCGCGCGGTCGCCGCGTTCCCCGAGGCCGAGGCGATCTTCGAAGCGAACATCGCGACAATGCGACGGCTCGGCGAATCTGGTTGGGCGAGATTGCAGCAGCAGTGCCGCGATGATGCGGACGGTTCGGCGCTCGCGTAGCGCGCGCCGAACTCAGGCCGCGAAGTCGCGCAGGAAGCGGCGCACGATCTCCACCGTGTAGAGGCTCGCCACCGAATCGACGAAGCGCATGAAGTCGACATGCGCCGAATCGTCGGCGCGGTCGGAGACGGTGCGGACGACGGCGAAGGGCAGGCCGAAGTCGAAGCACACCTGGGCCAGGGCCGCGCCCTCCATCTCGACCGCGAGCGCATCGGGCAGGCGCCGGCGCAGCGCCTCGCTTTCCGCGGCGGTGGCGACGAAGCGGTCGCCGCTCAGCACCAGGCCGGCATGCACCTGCGGCGAATCGATGCCGAAGGTGCCGAGCCGTGCGGCGTCGAGACCGTCGCCGGCTTCGCCGCCCGTGCGCTGCAAGGCGGCAGCGAGGACGGCGCGGGCGGCGTCGGCCAGCGCCGCCGACATCGTCGCGTCGGTGGCGAACCGATCGACGCCGTAGAACGGCACCTCGTGCTGCGGGAAGAGCGGCGAGGCGTCCATGTCGTGCTGCAGCAGCGCCTCGGCCACGACCACGTCGCCGACCCGCGCCCGGGCGTGCAGGCCGCCGGCGGTGCCGGTGAAGATCGCCCGCTCGACGCCGAGCTCGCCGGCCAGCAGCGTCGCCGTCGTCGCCGCCGCCACCTTGCCGACGCCGGAAAGGACCGCGACGACCTCGTGGCCGTCGAGATGGCCGATCCAGAACTCGCGGCCGGCGCGGACCTGCGGCGCTTCGTCGGGCATGCAGCCGAGCAGCGCGGCGAGCTCCTGGTGCATGGCGCTGACGATGGCGATGCGGCGCATCGGCGAAGGCTACCTCTTGTCACAGGGCCACGTGCAACCGAGCGCAAGATTTGCCCGTCGAGGCTTTCGGCCGAATCGCACCGCGTCGCGCCCCCGCCCATGAACCGCTCCTCTGTCCGATCGCTTCGCGGCCTGCCCGCCTTCATCCTCCTCGCGCTCGTCGCCTGCGGCGGCGGCGGCGACGATTCGGGCAGCAACCTGCCGCCGACCGTGACCCTGGCCGCCGCCGCAACCGGCACCGTCGGCATCGCCATGCCGCTGGCCGCGACCGTGGCCGGCGTTGGCACGGTCGCCAAGGTCGAGTTCTTCGACGGCGCGGCCTTGCTCGGCGAGGACACCGCCAGCCCCTACTCGCTGAACTGGACGCCGGCCGGCACCGGCGCGCACAGCGTCACCGCCCGGGCCACCGATTCGCACGGCGCCGCCACCACCAGCACGGCCGTGAGCGTTACGGTAAATCCTCCCGGCGGCGGCGACGCGGTGGCACCCACCGTGACGCTGACCGCGCCGGCCGACCTCGCCGCCGGACTGACCGGCACGCTCGCGCTCTCCGCCACGGCGACCGACAACGTCGCCGTGACCTCGGTCGAGTTCCAGATCGACGGCCTGCCCCTCGGTGCGCCGGCCACGACCGCGCCGTATGCCGCCAGTATCGATACCAGCCTCTACACCAGCGGCCAGCACGTGCTGCGGGCGCGGGCGAGCGACGCCGCGGGCAACGTCTCGGCCTGGTCGACGGCGCTGGTGCAATTCGGCGGCAGCGTGGCGCAGCCAGGCGGCTTCACCCGCAACGAGGCCTGGATCGCCGGCCTCACGAACGCGACCGCGTTCGCGCAGGCCGCCGACGGCCGGATCTTCGTCGCCCAGCAGGGCGGCGCGATCCGGGTGATCAAGAACGGCGTCCTGCTGCCGACGCCGTTCGCAACCCTGACGGTCGATTCCGCCGGCGAGCGCGGCCTGATCGGCATCGCCCTGCATCCCGACTTCGTCATCAACGGCTTCCTCTTCATCTACTCGACCCGCACCGACGGCGGCTCGCACAACCGCATCAGCCGCCTCACCGCCACGGGCGACGTCGCGGCGGCCGGCAGCGACCTCGCTCTGGTGGACCTTCCCAACCTGTCGAGTGCGACCAACCACAACGGCGGCGGCATGCACTTCGGCAGCGACGGCAAGCTCTACGTCGGCGTCGGCGAGAACGCGAACGCGGCGCAGGCGCAGGACCTGACGACGCCGCTCGGCAAGCTGCTGCGCTTCAACGAGGACGGCACGATCCCGACCGACAACCCGTACTACGCCACGCAGATCGGGCTGGCGCGGGCGATCTGGGCCTCGGGCCTGCGCAACCCGTTCACCTTCGCGGTGCAGCCGGGGACCGGAAAGATCCACATCAACGACGTCGGCCAGGACACCTGGGAAGAGATCAACCTCGGCGTGGCCGGCGCCAACTACGGCTGGCCGAGCTCCGAAGGGCCGAGCAACGTCGTCGCCGGCATCACCGCGCCGCTGTTCGCCTACAAGCACAGCGACAGCAACCCCCTTGGCTCCGGCCCCGGCGGCTTCTTCACCGGCTTCGCGATCGCCGGCGGCGCCTTCTATCCGACCAGCGGTCCGTTCCCGACCGGCTACCGCGACCAGTACTACTTCGCCGATTTCGTCAGCAAGTTCGTCGGCCGGCTCGACACCGCCAACGGCAATGCCGCGTATGCGTTCGCCCGGCTCTCGGGCGCGCCGGTCGACCTGCTGGTGGGCATCGACGGCGCGCTCTACGTGCTGACGCGCGCCGGCATCACCCGCATCAGCGCCCCCTGAAACGGACCAGCGCGACGGCGCCGCGCTCCTGCGCCCGGGCGGGCCCGGGGCATCGGCATCGGCCGCTTGGCACACGTGGGGCAGGCAGCAGGCCCGAGAATTGCCAGAGGCCACGTTCGGCCTACCCTACCGCGTCGCGCGGCACCGCATATGAACCGCTCGACTCATCTATCGCTTCGCCACCTGCCCGTCCTCGTCCTGGTCGTGCTCGTCGCCTGTGGTGGCGGCGGCGGCGGCGACGGCTCGGTCGGCAATCCGCCGCCGGCGGGAACCTTGCCGACGGCGACGCTGACCGCGCCGGCCGACCTCTCCTTCCTGACCGGCGTGAGCGCGGTCGCCGCCACGGCCAGCGACGATGTCGCCGTGGCCGGCGTCGAGTTCCAGATCGACGGCGTGACGATCGGCGCCGTCGATACTTCCGCGCCGTATTCGGTCACCGTAGACACCAGCCTCTACACCAGCGGCCAGCACGTGCTGCGGGCGCGCGCGAGCGACGCCGCGGGCAACGTTTCCGCCTGGTCGACGGCACTGGTGCAGTTCGCCGGTATCGTTTCTCAGCCGAGCGGCTTCACCCGCGACCAGGCCTGGGTTACCGGTCTCGCGGGCTCGACCGCGTTCGCGCAGGCGCCCGATGGCCGGATCTTCGTCACCCAGCAGCAGGGCTCGATCCGCATGATCAAGAACGGCGTCCTGCTGCCGACGCCGTTCGCGACGATGACGGTCGATTCCACGGGCGAGCGCGGCTTGCTCGGCATCGCCCTGCATCCGAACTTCGCGAGCAACGGCTACGTCTACATCTACTCGACCCGGATCGACGGCGGGTCGCACAACCGCATCAGCCGATTCACGGCCGCGGGCGACGTGGCGGCGGCCGGCAGCGAGGTCGCCCTTGTGGACCTGCCCAACCTGTCGAGCAAGACCCTCCACAACGGCGGCGGCATGCACTTCGGCGGCGACGGCAAGCTCTACGTCGGCGTCGGCGAGAACGGCGACGCCCCGCAGGCGCAGAGTCTGGCGACGCCGTTCGGCAAGCTGCTGCGTTTCAACGAGGACGGCACGATCCCGACCGACAACCCGTACTACGCCACGCAGACCGGCCTGGCGCGTGCGATCTGGGCCTCGGGCCTGCGCAACCCGTTCACCTTCGCGGTGCAGCCCGGCACCGGCCGGATCCACATCAACGACGTCGGCCAGGACACCTGGGAAGAGATCAACCTCGGCGTGGCCGGCGCCAACTACGGCTGGCCGGGCTCCGAAGGCCCGAACGACCTCGCCGGCCTCAGCTTCACCGCGCCGCTGTTCACCTACCCGCACAGTGACCCCAGCCCGCTCGGCTCGGGCCCGGGCGGCTTCATCACCGGCTCGGCGGTCGTCGGCGGCACCTTCTATCCGACGAGCGGTCCGTTCCCCGCGGGCTACCGCGACCAGTACTACTTCGCCGATTTCAGCAACAAGTTCATCGGCCGGCTCGACTACGCAAACGACAACGCCGTGTATACGTTTGCCTGGCTTTCGGACTCGCCGGTGGATCTGCTGGTCGGCATCGATGGCGCGCTCTACGTCCTGACGCGCGGCGGCGTCACCCGCATCAGCGCACCCTGAGGGCTCAGCGCGGCGGATCGTCGCCGCGCCGCCAAACGCTTGCGAACCAGGGCTGTTGCTCGCGCGGCCGGCCCTCGGGCCGGTAGTAGTGCTCGAGTTCGACGAAGCCCGCCTCGACCCCGTGGCGCTGCCAGCGCGCGGGCTCGTGATAGACGCTGTAGCGGCCGCTGCTCCAGCCTTCCTCGCCGTGGCCGCGCGGGATCGAGCTGAAGAGCACGCCGCGCGGACACAGGGCCGCCCGCAGCTCGAGCAGCACCCGGGGCAGCTCGCTCGCCGGCACGTGCTGCAGCACCGCATTGGCGAAGATGGCGTCGAAGCGCGCCTCGGGCAGGGCGAGGGCGAGCAGGTTCTGCTGCCAGACCTCGCAGCCGCTGTACGCACGCGCCATCGCGACGAAACGGGCGGCGCCGTCGATGCCGATCGCCTCGTGGCCGAGGTCGCGGAAGGCGACGAGGTCGCGGCCGGGGCCGCAGCCGAGATCGAGGATCGCGAACGGCCCGGGGCCTTCGAGATGGCGCAACAGCGCGGCGATGTTCTGCCGGACATCATGGTCGCGCGTGCCCTGCCAGAACGACTCGGCCGACGCGTCGTAGTGGGCCAGCGTCCGGTCGGCGATGCGGTCGAGCTCGTCGCGGGAGGCGGACACCGTCACTCCGCGGAATGCGTCACCGCCGGCGCCAGCGCGCGGACCGGTGCATCGGCGGCGCCGGCACGCGACGTGTCCGAGGGCGGGCTGTCCGCCGCCGGAAGGTCGACCTGCACCCGAAGCCCCTTCGTGACGCTGTCGTTGGCGAGGCTTACCGTTCCGCCCAGCCGGCCGACGATCACCCGAACGATGGCCAGGCCCAGTCCCGAGCCTTCGGCGTCGCTGCCGAGGATCCGGTAGAAGGGATCGAAGACGCGCTCGATCTCGTCGGCGGAGATGCCCGGACCGTCGTCGACGATGTCGATGCGAATCCGGTCGCCGTCGCGTCGGACGCTGATGTCGACGCGGCCGCCGACCGGGGTGTAGCGGATGGCGTTGTCGAGCAGGTTGCGCAGCATCGCGTGGATGTCGACCGCCTTGGCGGCGACCGATGCATCGGTGGCCATCTCGCCGACGACCCCGAGGTCGATCTGGCGCGCCTCCGCGAGCGGCATGTGCTCCTCGATCACGCTGCGCAGGATCGCGGAGACGGAGCAGCTTGTGGCGGCGCTGTTGCCTTCGACAGCGCCCGCCTCCGCCCGCGCCAGGGTCAGCAACTGGTCGAGCAGGCCGCGCATCCGCTGCAGGCCGGACTGCAGGCGGGCCATGAACTCCTTCTCCTCGCCCGTGCGGATGCGGGCCGCGAGCTGTTCTGCCTGCAGCGTCAGGGCGGTCAGCGGCGAGCGCAGCTCGTGCGCCGCGACGGCGACGAAGCGGCGCTGCACCGCCAGGGCCGCGTCCAGCCTGGCGAGAAGCCGGTTGATCGAGGCCATGAACGGACGAAGCTCGTTCGGCACGGGCCCGCCTTTGAGCGCGGCCAGGTCGTGCTCGGTGCGCTGGTCGAGGTCGCGGGCCAGCACCGTCATCGGCCGGAGCGTTCGCCGCACGACCACGCTCACCAGGACGATCAGCACCGGGAGAAGGGCCGCCAGCGGCAAGATCGCCTGCAGCGCGCTCAGCCGGGCGACCTCGTCGCGCTCCGCCGAGCGCTGCGCGACCACGAGCTTGTTGCCGCTCTCGAGCCGACGTGCGTACAGGCGCCAGGCCTCGCCGTCGACATGGACGGTCTGCATCCCGTCGTGGACGGGCTTCGAAAACTTGAACGAGCCGCCCAGGTGGGCGACGTTCGACGGGCCGAGCACCTCGACGACGACCTGGAGATCCGGGTCGGGGACGGTGTCGACGATGGTGATCGGCAGGTCGACCTGGGTGTTGCGGCCGTCGTTCATCGCCGACATCTGGCGCAGGTTGGCGTCCTGCCACTCGATCGCCTCGTCGAACGCGGTCCGGTACGAGAACGTGCCCGCGGCGATCGCCAGCAGCGCGATCAGCGTCGAGAGTGTGGCCGACAGGCGAAACTGGAGCGAGCCCGTCAGCTTCTTCTTGCCACCATCCACCCGACACCCCTCACGTTCCTGATCGCCGTCGCGCCGAGCTTCTTGCGCAGCGAATGAATGAGAAATTCGACGGCGTTGCTCTCGACTTCCTCGTTCCAGCCGTAGATGCGGTCCTCGAGCTCGCGCCGCGAGAGTATCGCGCCCGGGCGGAACATGAAAGCCTGGAGCAGGGCGAACTCGCGCGCCGTCAGGGTGTGGGTCTCGCCGTCGACGGTCGCCTCCCGCGTCGCCGGGTCGAGCGAGATGACGCCGTTGCTCATCACCGGATGCGGCGCGCCGGTGCGGCGCCGGATCACGGCGCGCATCCGCGCCAGCAGCTCGCTCATCTCGAACGGCTTCAGGACGTAGTCGTCGGCGCCGCCGTCCAGCCCGCGCAGGCGCTCGTCGAGCGCCTCCCGGGCCGAGACGATCATGACCGGCACGCCGCTACGGTTGCTTCGGGCGCGCGCCAGCACCGCGTGGCCGTCGTGGCGGGGCAGGCCGAGGTCGAGGAGGATGAGGTCGTGCGCCTGCGTGTCGACCGCGGCGAGGGCCATCGCGCCGTCGCGCACCCAATCGACCGCGTAGGCCGCGTCCTTCAGCGATCGTTCGATCGCCTCGCCGATCATTCGATCATCTTCGACCAGCAAGATTCGCAATTCCGACCGCCCTCGTCATCAGTCTCCTCCGAAAGACTTAGCGGCGCCTGAGCGAAGCCCCCCGGTTGGACCCCGGCGGGGCATTCCTCGCCCTAACCATGAGCTAAGCCTGCGGATCGATCCTGCGCCGCATGCCCCTTCCGCACGCCCTCGTCCATGCCTGTCGATGAGCACGCCCTGCCATCCCGGCGACATGGCGTGGGGCTGCCCGCGATGCGGCAGGTGAGTCTGAATCGTACGACGATCCTCGTCATCCTGATCGTCGCGCTCGCCTGGTTCCTGCCGCTCGGGATGCGTCATCTGCTTCCCTCGGACGAAGGCCGCTACGCCGAGATCGCCCGCGAGATGCTGGCGAGAGGCGACTGGGTCACGACCCGCTACAACGACCTGAAGTACTTCGAGAAGCCGCCGTTCCAGCTGTGGATGACCGCCATCGCCTACGCGGCGTTCGGCATCGGCGAATGGCAGGCGCGCCTCTGGGTGGCCCTGAGCGGCGCCTTCGGGCTCGGCATCTCCATGCTCGCCGCCGGCCGATGGTTCGGGCCCCGCGTCGCGGCCGGCACGGGACTGATCCTCCTCGCGACGCCGACCTGGAACATCGCGTCCCACTTCAATTCGCTCGACATGGGCGTCTCCGCCGCCCTGGCCGGGGTGCTTGCCGGGATGCTCATGGCACAGCATCCGCGAGCCACCGAGGAGCAGGAGAGCAATTGGATGGCGTTCGCCTGGGCCGCGATGGCGGTGGCGGTGCTGACCAAGGGCTTGATCGGGATCGTCCTGCCGGGCACGGTGCTGGTCGTCTATTCGCTGATCGGACGCGATTGGCAGGTCTGGCGCCGCCTGCACATTGGCGCCGGCCTGCTCATCTTCCTGGTCATCGTCGAGCCCTGGTTCGTCCTGATCTCGATGCGAAACCCCGAGTTCGTCTCCTTCTTCTTCATCCACGAGCACTTCGCCCGCTACCTGTCAGGCGTTCATCACCGCGGGGCGCCGTGGTGGTATTTCGTTCCCCAGCTCGTCGTCGGCATCCTGCCCTGGATCGGGCTGTCGCTGGGAATGACGATCGTGGTCCGGGAAGACGCTCGCCGACCCGGCTTCAAGCCGTCGCTTCTGCTCGGGGTCTGGGCCGCCGTCATCTTCGTCTTCTTCAGCCTTTCGGGCTCGAAGCTGCCGGGCTACATCGTTCCCGTCTTTCCCGCCCTCGCGATCCTGGCCGCCGTGGCGCTCAATCGGCTGCGCCCAGCGCAGTGGCGGCGACACGTGCTGGTCGCTGCCGGTCTGGTCGTCGCCGGCCTACTTGCCTTGCCGCTTCTGGCCCGGCAGGGCGGCGACACGGTCATGCACGAGTCGTTTCGCGCCTATGCCGGCGCGCTGGCGGGCCTGCTGGCAATGACCTTGTGCGGCCTGGCGGCTGCGCTCTGGGTCGGCCGCCGCGGTGTCGCACGGAGCGTCGCGGTCTACGCCCTGTCGATGTTCGCCCTGGTCAGCGGCGCGCTCCTCGCCCACGAGACCTTCGGACGCGAGCGGTCGGGAGCCGACCTCGTCGCCCCGATCGCGCGCGTGCTCGACGCGAACATGCCGATCTATTCGGTACGACTGCTCGACCACACGCTGCCCTTCTACCTGCGGCGCACGACGATCATGGTCGAAGCGCCCGACGAGCTCGAATTCGGAACGAAGCGCGAGCCCGAGAAGTGGATTGCCACGCTCGATGGATTCATCGCCGTCTGGCAGTCGGGTCCCAAGGCCGTGGCAATCATGTCGCCCGAGACCCAGGCCCTGCTACGCGACCGCAAGGTCGCCATGTTTCCCGTCGCCGCCGATTCGCGCCGGGTCGTCGTGAGCAACTTCGAGCGGGTCCCGCCATGACCCTTTCCACATTCCTCACCATCGTCGCCGGGGTTCTCGTGAACGCGCTTGCCCAGCTCCTGCTAAAGGCCGGCGTGGCTCCGCTCGGCCCCCTCCACCTCGATCCGGCGAGCGCCCTTTCCACGGCCGGCCGGGTGCTGGCGCAGTGGAACATCGTGGCCGGCCTGGGTTGCTATG
>DATCGH010000679.1:0-4663 GCA_036509055.1 Caldimonas sp. | reverse complement strand
GTCGAGATCGCGCAGGGCGATGTCCCAGCGCAGCGCGAGTGCGCCGGGTCGGGCGTCGAGCTGGAGGTAGGAGTCGCTCGACTTGTGCGCCTGGGCGCCGCCGGCGAACGCCGCGAGCGCGAGCGCCCAGGCGAGGCGGCGTACCCCTCTCCGTGCCTCGGCACGCACCCGCGCGGGCAGCTCAGAGCAACGCATCGATGCGCCGGTCGTGCAGGCCGAGCGCCGCCTTCAGCCGCCGGGCTTCATCGATCGCGGCGGCCTCGCCGCTCGCCTTCGCCGCCTCGGCGAGCAGCAGCAGGTCGAGCGGCTCGCGCTGCTGCTCGACGTTGCCACGGGCCAGCGCCAACGCCCGGGCCGGTGCGGCCTCGACGAGCAAGGCGAACATCGCCTGCTCCCGGCCGTGGAACTTCTTCGCCTCGGGCCGCTGGTTGGACACGGCGATGCGCTCGCGCATCTCGGCCGCGTCGGCAGCAGCGGTGGCCGCCTTCGCCCGGCGGCCGGCGATCGCCAGGCGCAGGAGCACGGCGTCGGTGCGCGGCTCGCGCTTGAGCGTCGCCAGCGCTTCGGCAGGCCTCTGTTGCGCGATCAGGAAGTCGGCATACGCGATCGCCGCATAGGTGTCCGGGCCGAGCGCAAGGACGCGACGATAGGCGGCGTCGGCAGCCGCGCTCCGGCGTTCGCGCTCCTCCAGCTCGGCGAGCGAGGTCAGGAGCCAGCCCTGCGTCACCGGCGGCAGGCCCGGCCGGGCAAGCAGCGACTCGAAGCTGCGACGGGCCGCGCCGACGTCGCCGCGCAGGGCCGCGTTCTCGGCCAGGCAACCGCCGGCGTGAAGTTCCGCGCCCGCCGCGGCGACGCGGCGGCAAGCCTCGTCCGATTCGGCGTAGCGGGCTTGCACGCGCAGCACGGTCGCCAGCGTCAGCCAGGCCTGCGCCCGCCCCGCCTCGCCGGGACGCGCCAGCAGCTGGCGCAGGGTCGTCACCGAGGCATCGAACTCGTGCAGGTACTGCTGCAGCGTCGCCCGCATCAGCAGCACCTCCGCCGGCGCGGTCGCGGCGTCGGGCCAGGGACGGAGGGCGGCGAGCGCGAGGCCGGCGAAGCGCGGATCCCCGGCCTCGCGGGCGCGGTCGAGGTCGCGCTGGGCGACGCGCACCGCGAGCGCGGCGTCGTCGGGCCGGGCCGCGAGCTGCTGTCGCAGGCGCCGGTCCTCGCTGCGGCCGCCGGCGGTGGCAGGCAGGACCTCGATCACCTCGTCGTCACGGGTCGGGACGATCGGCTCGGCCGAGGCCGTCATCGCACAAAGAAAAAGACCGGCCGCCAGGGCGCCGGTCGGAAGGGGATTCATCCGCATCGCGCGCGATCGTAAGGGAGGCGCGAGCGCCTCCCTCGATCGTCTCAGTCCACGTTCTGGGGTTCGCTGGTCTCGTCAGTCGGGCCGGCGACCGCGGCCGTGTCGACCGGCTCGAGCATGTCGGCCGCAGAGGCGACCAACTTCTTCAGGTAGACGACGAAGCCGTCGACCGAGGCGCTGGCGCTGGCCGGCACCTCGCTCGTCGCCGGCGGCGAGTTGTCGCCGCCGCCACCGCAGGCAGCGACGAGCGCCGCGGCCGACAGCGCCGCCAGGGTTGCTTTGGTTCGCATGACGGGCTCCTTTCAGCGTGCGCCGGGGATCGGCGTGCCGAGGTACGGGAAGGCCGGCAGCAGCGGGCCCGCGGCCTTGACCTTCGCGCCCGCCTGGTCGACGCCGTCGTGGAGGTTGAAGGCGAGCACGCCCAGCGGCACGTTGGTCGGGTTGCAGGAGGCGCCGAGCTTGTAGGTGTCGGCCGCGCCGTTGGCCACGCACAGGCCGCCCATCACCGCCACCAGCGAGATGTCGACGATGTCGTCGCTCGGGCGTCGGCCGTTCGGGTAGCCGGCCAGGTCGCCGCCCGCGCCCGCGAGCAGGCCGCCCAGCAGGCCGAGCCGGTTCTGCGAGGCTTCTGGAGTCGCCGGGATCGCCGTGTTCAGGCGCAGCATCTCCGAGGCCACGCCGGTCGCCGGCGAGGTGCCGAAGGCCTTCGGCTGGGTCACGCCCGCAATGCCGGTGAGGAAGGTCGTCACCAGGTCGGTCCGCGGGAAGTTCTTCGGCGCGATGTTCGGGGTGGCGAGCGCGATCTCGACCAGCGCCGGCAGCGTCGGGTTGGTGACGTACGTGGCGAACTGAGCATCGTCCTTGGGCTTGGAATTGTTGAACCTGTCCTTGTCGGGCAGGCCGATGATCACCTCGTTGATCAGCGGATGGCCGAGGCGCGAGACCTGGGTCCAGGCCCCGCCCGCGATCACCGAGGTGGCGTGGCCGCTCTTGGGCGCGCTGCTGAGCAGCGACCCCTGGCGCAGGCTGGCCGTGGTCCAGCCGCCGATCACCGGATCGGCGCCTCCGGCGGCCACGAGGCAGCTGGTCGGCACCTCGAGCTCGAGCGCGGTCACGTTCTTGAAGCGAAGGTCGTCGCTGCCGGCGTCCTTCTGCGCCGGGTCGAGCAGGAAGGCCGCTTCGGCCGGGCTGAAGTCGGCCGCGCCGGGGACGTTGATCAGGTCGAAGATGACGCCGAGGTTGACCGCGAACGGGTCCTTGCGCTGGCCGACGAACACCTTGCCCGGCGTGCCGCAGCCAGGGATGTTGACGCTGTAGACATGCTGCGCGGCATAGGCGGCGTAGTCGGGGATGGTCTTCACGCCGATGTTGTCGGCAGGCTTGGCGAACGTGGCGCCGCCGCCGGCAGCGTTGGTCACCGGTGCGCGGACACCGATGCGGCGGTCGCCGCGGACGACATCGACGGTGAAGGTCTCGTTGACGTTGAGCGCCGCGGCGTTGGGCGCGCTCACCTGGCCGGCCTGCGTCAGCGGGATGGCGACGTTCGTGCCGTTGATCGGCAGGGTCACGCCCTTGAGCGCGTTGTTGAAGCGGAACTGGAAGGTGATGTCTTCCCTGCCGTCGCCGTTGTTGTCGATGTGGATCTCGTAGAGCGCGTTGGCGTCGAGCTTGAAGTAGTTCGGCCCGCCGTAGCTGTCCTGCAGCGGCAGATAGTTGGCCACCAGCGTGACGAAGCCGGAGCGGCCGGGCTCGTAGCTGTTGAACATGTAGAAGTCGGTGCCGTCGACCTTGGGCGTGGCGGTGATCGCCGGCGCTTCGCGGTGGCTCGATGCCTGCGCCGGCAGGCCGGCGAGTCCGTACAGTGCGCCGACGGCGGCCATGACCGGCAGCAGGCGGGCGCGGTGCGCTTGGATGGGTTTCATGTCTGTCCTCGCTCCAGGGTGATGGATGTCGGGAGCGGCCCGGCCGTCTCCCGCCCGACTTTTCGCCTCAGGCGAACCGTCTGCTGTCGTCTACGCACCGATCGGGCGATCGGATGCGAAAGACGCGAATTGGGGAAACGGCGTAAGGTTTGGCGGCCGGGTTCGACCTAGCGCCACCGCCGATTGCCGAAGGGCCAGCCCATGAACCGTCCCTCCACCGACGCCGTCGCCGGCTCTCGCGGCACGACGATCGCCCTCGCCGTCGCGGCCGCGTTGGCGCAGACGCCATCGCTCGCCGCCGACACGTGCTCGGCGCGCAGCGCCGCGACCGTGCCGCCGGTGGTCGAGCTCTACACCTCCGAAGGCTGCAACTCCTGCCCGCCGGCCGATCGCTGGCTTTCAAGGCTGAAGGCCGACCCGAACGTGGTCGCGCTCGCCTTCCACGTCGACTACTGGGACCGGCTCGGCTGGAAGGACCGCTTCGCCAGCGCCGCCTTCACCGCCCGCCAGGCGGAGCAGCAGGCAAGCAACGGCGCGCGCTTCAGCTACACGCCGCAGGTCGTGGTCGACGGCCAGGACCGCAAGGACTGGCCGGGCATCGCCGCGCCGCTGGCCCCTCGCCCGGCGGCGCCGGTCGACGTGCTGCTGGCGCGCGACGGCGACCGCGTCACCGCGACCGTTGCCGCCACGGCGCGCTCACCGAAGCGGCTCGCCGCCTACTGGGCGGTCACCGAGCAGGGCCACGTCACCGCCGTCAAGGCCGGCGAGAACCGCGGCGTGACGCTGCAGCACGACTATGTGGTGCGCGACTACCAGACCGTGCCGGCCTGGGCGCCGCGCGCCGGTGCGCCGCAGGCCCTCGCCTTCCAGTTGCCGGCGCGGGCCGACGCGGCGGCGCATCCGCGCGAGGTCAACCTGGTGGTGGTCGATGCCGACAGCGGCCGGCCGGTGCAGGCGCTGAAGATCGGCTGCTGAAGAAGCGTGTCAGTCCGGCGCGCGCAGCGCCGCGCGCAATTCGGCGCCGATCTCCGGCTTGGCGGCGAACGGGTCGGTCGGGTTGCGCGCCTGCACCACGTCCTCGAGCCGCGTCTGCACACTGCCGAGCGCCTTGGGATGGCTGTAGATGTAGAAGCGGTCGGCCTCGAGGGCGTCGAAGACGAACTGCGCGACGTCGGCGGCGCTGACCTTGCCGTGGCCGACCGCGCGGTCGTTCATCGCCCTGCCGATGAGCTGGCTGCGCGTCGGCTTGGCTGCGGGCGAGCTTTCGGGACGGTTGCGCTCGCTCGCGGAGATGCCGGTCGGCACGAAGAACGGGCAGAGCACTGAAGCGCTGATCTGGTCGGTGACCAGATGCAGGTCCTGGTAGAGCGTCTCGCTCATCGACACGACCGCG
>DATCGH010000678.1:0-4745 GCA_036509055.1 Caldimonas sp. | reverse complement strand
GTGACCGCGACCACCTCGTCGCCGGCGCCCACCAGCGCCTGCATCGCCAGCATCAGGGCGTTCACGCCCGAGGAGGTGACTGCGATGCGCCCGGCATCGAGCGGACGATGCAGGGCACTGACGTAGTGCGCCAGCGCCTCGCGCAGTTCGGCCAGGCCCAGGTTGTGCGAATAGAAGGTCTCGCCTTCGCCGAGCGAGCGGACCGCGGCCTCGCGGATGTGCGCCGGCGTCGCCTCGTCGCTCTCGCCGAACCAGAAGGGAAGGACGTCGCCGCGGCCGAGCGCGGCGTTGGCGACTTCGCGGATCTTCGATCCCGGCAGGTCCCGGATGACTTGTCTCATGCGATAGGGCAAAGTATGCGGGCCGCCGGCCCTTGAAAACAAAAATGCCGCACTCAACTCGGCGGCAAGGTCGCAGCGTCAGTGCCACGACCGCCACCATTGTAGGAGTCATCCATGTTCGTCCTTCCCCTGTCCCGCCCAGCGTCGCTGGTGCGCCGCACCGCCGTCACGCCCGCGTTCGGCAGTGCTCTCGACCGCCTGTTCGACGAATCCTTCGACCGCTTCTTCGGCGGCAGCGCCGCCGGCGCCGAAACCCGTACGCCCTCGATGGACGTGGCGGAAAGCGACGCCGCGTACACCGTTGTCTTCGACGTTCCGGGCACGACCCGCGAGCAGCTCAAGGTCTCGATCGAAGGCAAGCGCATCGTCCTGAGCACCGCCGCCACGAGCGAAGCCGCCGCGCCGGCAGATGGCAAGGGAGCGCCCGTCGCCGACGCCAAGCCGGCCGAGCGCGTGCTCTACCGCGAGCGCTCTGCGGCGTCGTATGCGCGCACCGTGGTGCTGCCGGCCGAGGTCGACCAGGCGCAATCGCAGGCGAAGTTCGAGCATGGCGTCCTGACGCTGACGCTCGCGAAGAAGGTGCCCGCGGGCGCCACGCAACTGAGCATCGCCTGATCGGGCGAGCGCCGCGCGCCGGGGGCCGGTTTCAGCCGGTCCGGGCAACGGGCGGCTCGATGACGGTGAGCGGCCAGCGCGGCAGCACGTCGAACGCGTAGTCCGACGACAGCGCTGCGATGCCGCGCGAAAGCCGCATTGCCGCGGCGAGCGCGATCATGGCGCCGTTGTCCGTGCAAAGCGCCAGTTCCGGGAAGTACACCCGGGACTGGCGCTTCGCGCATTCGCTGCGCAGTCGCGCGCGCAGCAGCGTATTCGCGCCGACGCCGCCGGCCACCACGAGCCGGCGCAAGTCCGTGCGCCCCATGGCGGCCATCGTCTTGCGGACCAGCACGTCGACGATCGCCTCCTGCGTCGAGGCGGCGAGGTCGGCACGCGGCTGCTCGCAGTTCGCAGCTTCCAGCTTCAGCGCATGGGTACGCACGGCGGTCTTGAGTCCGGCGAAGGAGAAGTCGAGCGAATCGCGCTGCAGCAGCGGCCGGGGCAAGGCATAGGCCTCGGGATCGCCGAACTCCGCGAGCCTTGCCAGCGCCGGCCCGCCCGGATAGCCGAGGCCGAGCAGCTTGGCCGACTTGTCGAAGGCCTCGCCGGCAGCGTCGTCGATGGTGTCGCCGAGGAGGGTGTACGCGCCGACGTCGCGGACCGCGAGCAATTGCGTGTGCCCGCCGGAAACGAGCAGGGCGACGAAGGGAAACTCGGGCGGGTCGGCCGAGAGGAACGGCGACAGCAGGTGGCCTTCGAGATGGTGGATGCCGAGCGCCGGCTTGCCGAGCGCCGCGGCCAGCGAGGCGGCCACGCCGGCGCCGACCAGCAGCGCGCCGGCCAGCCCCGGGCCGCGCGTGTAGGCGATGACGTCGATCGAGTCCAGCCCGGCGCCGGCCGCGCGCAGGACTTCGCGGGTGAGCGGCAGGACGCGCCGGATGTGGTCGCGAGAGGCGAGCTCGGGAACGACGCCGCCGTAGTCGGCATGCATCTCGACCTGGCTGTGCAAGGCCTGGGCGAGCAGTCGCGGCGTCTGGTGGCCTTCGCCTTCGACGAGGGCGATGCCGGTTTCGTCGCAGGAGGTTTCGATGCCGAGGACGCGCATCGAGGAAGTTTAGGCGCCCACAGCCGCCAGTCGCGCCTTGCGGCCTCCCGGGTTGAATCCGGCGAGGCGCGTCAGCGCGTCTGATTCCCCGCGCTGGACACGCTCCGCAGATCCTGCGCCACCCGCCCATCCTGCAGAACGATCACCCGCCCCGCCGAAGCGATCGTCTCCGGCCGGTGGGCGACGATCACCCGGGTGATGGCGAGCTGGCGGATCGCCGCGTTCACCTCGCGCTCGCGTTCGACGTCGAGGGCGCTGGTCGCCTCGTCGAGGAACAGGAACTTCGGCCGCTTGTAGAGCGCCCGCGCCAGGAGAATCCGTTGCCGCTGTCCGCCGGACAGGCTGGTGCCCATGTCGCCCACCAGCGTGTGCCAGCCCATCGGCATTGCCTCGATCTCGTCGGCGATCGCGGCGACGCGGGCGCACTGCCCGGCCCACGCGGTATCGGCGTCGCTGTCGAAGAAGGTGATGTTGTCGATGATCGAGCCGGCGAAGAGCTGGTCTTCCTGCATCACCGTGCCGATCATGTCGCGCCAGGCGCGCAAGCCCACCTGCTGCAGGTCGACACCGCCGATCCGGATCTGCCCGGCCTGCGGCGCGAGGATGCCGAGCATGCACTTCAGCAAGGTCGTCTTGCCGCAGCCCGACGGCCCGACGATCGCCACCGAATCACCCGGCTCGATGCGCAGGTTCAGGCGGCGCAGCACCGGCTCTTCCGCCGCCGAATAGGCGAATCGCAGGTCGGCAATCTCGAGGATCGGCGTCTCCTGCCCGAGGCGCGCGGGAACCTCGACCACCGGCTCCGGCTCGGCCAGCACGATGTCGGCCAGGCGCTCGCCCTGCAGTCGCAGCATCTTGATCTCGACCGCCTTGTCGATCAGCGCGCTGACCCGCTGTGCGAACTGCTCCTTGTAGGCGAGGAAGGCGAACAGCATGCCGACCGAGAAGCGGTGCTCGAGCACGAGCAGCGCCCCGATCCAGATCACCGCCACCCGCTCGAGGCCGAACACCAGCTTGTGCAGCACCACGAACATCAGGTCCAAGCGACGCGTCGCGATGTCGGCGTTCATCGCATCGACTACCAGGTTCATGAAGCGCGCCTGCCGGTCGGCCTGGCGATTGAACAGCTTGATCGACTGCACACCGCGCAGCGACTCGAGGAAATGCGTGGAGCGCTTGGCGTCGAAGACGATCGCCTCCTCGGTCGCCTCGCGCAGAGGGCGGAAGAAGGCGCGGCGCAACAGGGCATAGACGGCGACGCCGGCCACGGCGATCGTCGTCAGCATGCCGCTGTAGACGAGCATCATCGCCAACGTGACCACCACCATCAGACCGTCGAGCACGGCCTCGACAAAGCTCGTGGTCATCGTCTTCTGGATCTGCTGGACGGCGCCGAAGCGCGACATCACGTCGCCGGTATGGCGCCGGTCGAACCAGCTCACCGGCAGGCGCATCAGATGGGCGAATACGTTCCCCAGCCACTGCAGGTTGAGCGTCGCCGAGAGGTGCAGCACTGCCCACGAACGGATCGCTCCCGCTCCCACCTGGATCAGCACCAGCAGGCCGAAGCCGATGCCGAGCGTGACGAGCAGATCGCGGTCGTTGCTGACGAGCACGCCGTCCACCACCCACTGCAGGTAGAACGGGGTCAGCAGCACGAACGCCTCGAGCGCCAGGGCGAGCAGGAAGATCTGCACCAGCGAACGCTTCAGGCCGATGACGCGGCCGAGCAGTTGGCGCAGGCCCACGGTCTGCTTCTCGACGCCGGGCCGGAAGTCGGCTTCCGGCGTGAGCTCGAGCGCGATCCCGGTGAAATGGCGCGAGACCTCGGCGAGCGAAAGGCGTCGGACGCCTCGGGCCGGGTCGTGGACGACGGCCCTGCCGCCGGAAATTTCCTTCAGGACGACGAAGTGGTTCAGGTCCCAGTGCAGGATGCAAGGCAGCTCGAGCTGCGGCAAATGCTCCATCTCGGCACGCACGGCTCGAGGGTTGAGATGCAGCAGGCCGGCGACGCGGACCAGGTCGGCCATGGTCGCGCCCTTCATCGACACCGAGAAGCGGCGGCGCAGCGTGGCCAGGTCGCTGTCGAAACCGTGGCGGGCGGCAACCATGGCCAGGCAGGCCAGGCCGCACTCCGCCCCCTCGGTCTGGAGAATCATCGGCAGGCGGCGGCGCGGTCCGCCGAAGCTCAGTGCGTCGAGCGCAGACGAGGCGTTCACACCCGGCTCGCGATGCCGAGCACGGGCTCGAAGAGCCACTCGATCAGGCGACGGCGGTCGAGAACGACGTCGGCATCGAGCTGCATGCCCGGAGCCAGGGACTGGGTTGCGCCGTAGGCCGCCACGTCCTGCTTTTCGAGGCGGACGGTGATCCGATAGAGCGGCTCGCCCGAGGCCACCGCGCCGGCGAGGGGCATGCCGGCCAGCTCCGAGGGCTGCAGCGGCGCCTTCGAGACCTGGACGACCTGGCCGCTCTGGTGGCCGAACTTCTGGTACGGGAAGGCCTGATAGCGGAGCATCACCGTCTGGTCGGGCCGGACGAAGCCGATCGCGCTCGACGGGGCGAAAAGCTGGGCCTGCAGGCGCGTGTCGGCCGGGATCAGGCTGGCCATGGCGCCGGCGGCGGCCACGCTTTGCCCGGCCTCGGCGACGACGGCCGACACCGTGCCGTCCTGGGGCGCCCGCACGACGATCCGTTGCCGA
>DATCGH010000677.1:0-2895 GCA_036509055.1 Caldimonas sp. | reverse complement strand
TCACTGATGACCGGTCTCCAGGTACGGAAAACGTAGCCTGATCGTGACGCCGGCCAGGTGCAACGCGGCTGTCAGGGCAGGGCGGCGGCTCCCTCATCTGCGAGCATCATTCGAAGTCAGCGGACGCTCGATCTCGATCCGTAGCGCTTCGGAGGCTCGGATCTCTGTAAGCGGCTGGCCGCTCCACCCTTGACGGTTCGCGCGGTTGCTGTCTTGGTGGCCGAGCTTACTCGGCCGGCTGCCAACGGTGCGGCAGCAGCTCTTCGATCCGGCTGGCGGGATGCGAGGGCAGACGCTCGAGCACGTCCCTGAGGTACGCGTGCGGGTCGCGTCCGTTGAGCTTGGCCGACTGCACCAGGCTCATCACGATCGCGGCGCGTTGCCCCGCCAGCTCGCTGCCCGTGAACAACCATGCTTTGCGTCCCATGGCCCACGGGCGGATTTGGTTTTCCAGATGGTTGTTGTCGACGGGCACGTCGCCGTCGAGGAGGTTGCGCGTCAGCGCGGTCCAGTGTTTGAGGCTGTAGTCCAGCGCCTTGGCCGTGGCGCTGCCGTCGGGCACCTTGGCGCGCTCAGCCTCGAGCCAGGCTCGAAGCCCCTTCCAGAGCGGCTTGGTGACCTCCTTGCGTGCGGCCAACCGGTCCGCCGCGCTCATGGCGCCGAGTTCGCGCTCGGCGCGGTAGATCTCGGCGATGCGCCTGAGCGCCTCCGGCGCCACGACGCTGGCGTTGTGCTTGATCAGCTCGTCGAACTTCCTCCTCGCGTGGGCCAGGCAGCCTGAGGCGATGCGCCCGGGGTGCTTGTTGGCGTCGACGACGCTCTCGTAGGCACCGTATTCGTCCCGAACGAGCGTGCCGCGCCAGCCTTCATCACCTTCTCGCGGTGGGCCCAGGAACCTGATCGGGTACTGCGCGCCCCGCCCGAGGCAGAAGTCGTACACCACGCCGGGCGTCGGATCGAACGCTCCCCTTGCATAGGCCCAGACATAGGCCTTCTTGGTCTTGCCGGCCCCGGGATCGAGCATCGCCACCGGCGTCTCGTCGGCGTGGAGCACGGCGCTGGCGAGAACGAAGCGCTTGTGCACGTCGTAGAGCGGCTCCAGGGCGGCGCCGGCGCGGCCAGACCACTGCGCCAGCGTCGAGCGCGGCGTGTGCACGCCGGAGCGGGCATTGATCGCCTCTTGCCGGTAGTACGGCAGGTGATCGACGAAGCGGCTGATGAGGGTATGCGCCACCAGCCCCGAGGCCGGAACGCCGCCGTCGATGATCTGCGCCGCAACCGCCTCCTGCACCAGCAGCTGGCAGCACTTGCAGGCCCATTTGCCGTGGACATGCCGGTGCACGAAGAACTCGGCCGGGACGATGTCGAGCTTTTCGCTGACATCCTCGCCGACCCGCACCATCTGGCGTCCGCAGTCGGGAGTCGGGCACGTGGTGTCCTCGGGCTCGTGGCGGTGCTCGACGCGACGCAGGTGCGCGGGCAATGCCTGGCGCTTGGGCCGGCGGCGCTGGTCGTTTGCTTCCTTACCCTGCGCCGGCTTGCCCTGGAGTTGCTCGAGCAGCGCCTTCAGGCTGGCCTCGTCCTCGGCCATCGTCTCTTCGAACAGACGCCGCTGTTCGGCGCTCATCGCCTCGGTCTTGGCACCGAACTTCCAGGCCTTCAGCCGGGCGAGCTCGAAGTTGACCTTCTCGAGCTTGGCGGTCTTGAACCGCAGCTCGGCGTCCTTGCGCTCGAGCTCGCTCGCCTGCTGCTCGATCGCGCTCGCCTTCTGTGCGATCTCGCCCGCCTGCTGCTCGATCGCGCTCGCCTGCTGCGCGATGCGCTCGTCGCGTTGCTGCAGGTGCTGGCGTTGTTCGCGCAGCTGCCCCAGCATCCGCTCGGCGAGGGTCGCGATTGCCTCGGGGCTCAGGCCCTTCAAGTCGGCATCCACGATCGCGTTCACGTCGAGCATGGAACGCGATCGTGCCGCGCCCCGTGCGCGGCGTCATCGGTGCATCTGCCGATTGCTTGGACGAGCCTTGCTCAGATGTGCGTGATGACGGCCATCTGCTCCAGGCGCTGCCACGGTAGCCCGAGCACCAGGGCGTTGAACTGCGCCTGCGTCAGGGTCGCCGGCGCAGACGAACCCGCGCGCGGCCAGATGAAGCGTCCCTGGTTCAAGCGCCGCGCCGCGCACCAGACGCCGAAGCCGTCGTGCATGAGGAGTTTGATGCGGGTGCCACGCGCGTTGGCGAACAGGTACCCGTGGTGCGACTTGGCCGCGCCGAAGACCTGCACCACGCGCGCCAAGAGCCCCTCGGCACCGGCGCGCATGTCGATCGGCTCGACCGCCAGCCACACCGCGTCGATGCGGATCACCGCAGCCAATCCCGAAGCCACGCGGCGCACGCGCCGGCTGCGTGGCCCGGCCAGGCGATGCTGACCGTCGTCGCGCCGCGGCGCAGTTCGATCCGGATGTCGGGCGCCGGCTGCGCTGTCGGCGGTGCCGGCAACTGCAGCGCCACGAACGCGCCGGCCACCTTGTCATCGACGGGCGGCACTTCGCTCGCTGCTGCCTGTGGCCGGCCTTGGCGGCGCCACTTGTGCACCAGGTTCGCGTTCAGGCCGTGCGACTGGGCCACGGCAGCCACCGACGCGCCAGGCTCATCGCATTCGATCAGTACCTTCGCCTTGAGCTCATCGCCATGGCGCCGGCGCGTGGCGCCCTTGGAGTGCATAGGTGTCCACCTCGCAAGTTAAGTGGACACCATCGTCGTTGGCTCGCCAGCCGACTTCAAGGTGGACCGGCCAGCCGCTTACGGGAGTGGGTAGTGTCCCGCGACTTAGTGTTAGCGGCGCACGCCCTCTGAGATGGTCTAGATCGGTTGTGCTTCGTGTGAAGGGCATCGGCATACA
>DATCGH010000676.1:0-2375 GCA_036509055.1 Caldimonas sp. | reverse complement strand
CCGTCCCGTGCAGACCACCGGGGCGCCCGCCACCGCACCCGCCACGGCGCAGACCGAGTTCATCGCCCCGGCGCCGATCAAGTTCGAGGACGCCGTGACGCGTGCCGGCCGCCAGCTCTTCCGCGACGCCCAGGCGACGCTCGGTCCCGAGCCGCGGCTGATGGTGATCGACCCGCTGATCGACGCCAACACCGGCGGCCAGACGATCAGCACGGCGAAGATGGGCGACGACCTGGAAGCGCTGGCGAAGAAGGATTTCCGCTCCTATGCCGTGTCGCCGCTGACGCGCAACACCCTCGCCACCAAGCCGCTGCTCCTGATCGGCACGCTGACGCCGGTGAACGTCGAGCGCAGCATCGACAAGCAGCCCGACGCGTTCCGGGTCTGGCTGACGCTGATCGACCTGCGCACCGGCAAGGTCGTCGCCAAGGCGCTGGATCGGGCCACGGTCGATTCGGTGAACCCCGAGCCGCTGCCCTTCTATCGCGACAGCCCGACCTGGCACAAGGACGCCACGATCATGGGCTACATCAACTCCTGCCAGGTCAACACCAGGATCGGCGACCTGGCCGATCCGGATTACCTGGCGCGTCTGCCCGCCGCCGCCGTCATCAACGAGGCGATCCTCGCCTACGACGACGGCAAGGTGCCGGTCGCCAACCGGCTCTACAGGGAAGCACAGCCGATCGCCGACCCGGGTGACCTCAGGGTGCTGAACGGCCTCTACATCACCAACTGGCAGCTCGGCAAGAAGGACGAGGCGCGCGACGCCTTCGGCAAGCTCGTGACCTCGGGCCTGGAGCTGAAGCGCTTGCCGATGAAACTGCTGTTCCAGCCCGGCCGCACCACCTTCGTCACCAGCGGCGACCTGCCGGCGCAGTACTCGATCTGGCTCGCCTCGCTGGCCGAGCAGGCCGGCCGCACGCCGGCCTGCGTGCGCGTCGTCGGCCACACCAGCCGCACCGGCAGCGCCGCTGCCAACGAGCGGCTGTCGCGGCAGCGTGCCGAGGTGGTGCAGAAGATGCTCGAGAAGGACAACCGCGCCCTGTCGTCGAAACTGAGCGCCGCGGGGGCGGGCTCGAAGGAGGCGCTGGTGGGCCTCGGGACCGACGACATGCGCGACGCGATCGATCGCCGGGTGGAGTTCCGGGTCGTCGACTGCGTCTGACATCGAAGAACGTTCGGCCCGCGCCGCGGCGCGGCCGTGATCAGGGAGGCGAGCCAGGCCTCCGGCAGAGGGAGCGAGAGATGTTCACGAGGGGCGGGACGATTCGGCGGTGGGCGGCTCTCTGGGTCCTGGCGGCCGGGGCGCTGTTCGTCTCGGCGGCAGAGGCCAACACCTACGCCGACACCTGCACCGGCTGCCACGCCACCAACGCGACCAGCCCGCCGTTCATGCCCTCGCAGGACGCCACCTTCGGCAAGATCATGAAGGAAGGCGCGCACTTCACCGACAACTGCTCGGCCACCTTCAACTGCGTGCTGCGCCAGCGCCTGAAGGGCGAGGACGCCTTCGGGAACATCATCAACATCAACGCCCGCAACAACATGGACTCGTTCGGCGAGGGCGTGGGCTCGTTCACCGGTCCCGAGCTCGAGGCGGTGCGGCTCTACCTGCTCAAGGTGCGCGACCTCGTTGTCGCCAACCCGGCGCCGGCGTTCTCCTTCCCGAACACGTTCACCAGCGGCAGCGGCAGCAGCAGCAGCATCGCCTCCACCGTCGCGATCCAGAACTGGCGCGGCACCAGCGTCAGCTACAGCTTTTCCCTGGTCGGCGCCAACCCCGGCGACTACAGCATCACCGCCGGCAGCTCCGGCAGCTGCGCCGGGACGTCCAGCCTGGCGGCGCCGAACAACTGCAACGCCAACGTCACGGTACGGTTCTCGCCCACGGCCGGCGGCAGCCGTCCGGCAACGCTGCGCATGACCTTCACCGTCCCTGGCGCCGACCCGATTCCGTTCACCCGCGACTTCTCGCTGACCGGCACCGGCGTGGTTCCGGCGCCGATCTACCAGGGCTCGACCAGCTCGCTGAACTTCAGCGCCCGCCTTGGCTCCAGCGTCAACAACTCGATGACGATCACCAACAGCGCGGGCGCGAGCGCGAACCTGGTGCTGTCGGCATTCAACTATTCCGCGCCGCAGTACACCCGCTCGGTCAGCAGCACCTGCACCATCGGCATCTCCCTCGCGCCAGGCGCGAGCTGCACCTTGACGACGACGTTCACGCCGGGCGCAGCAGGCGCGCAGAACGGATCGCTCTCGATCGTCCACAACGCTGCAGGCAGCCCAGATGCGGTCACCCTCACGGGCACAGGCACCCAGTCGCTGATCAGCCCGACCTCATCGTCGCTCGCCTTCGGCAACGTTCAGCA
>DATCGH010000675.1:0-4264 GCA_036509055.1 Caldimonas sp. | reverse complement strand
CCCGCCGCGGTCGCGCGCGGCGCCGACGGCCGGCCCACCGAGGCCTTGCGCAAGCGCCTCGTCAAGGACGGCCGCGGGCATCTCGCCGACCGCTGGGCGGCCGACGCTCGGGTCGTCGAAGACGGGCCCGACCGGCTCTATCTCGAAGGCGAAGGCAAGGCCGAGTCGCTGTTCCTGCGCCGCCTGGCCAAGGGCAGCTCGCTCGAAGCCGGCCTGCAGGGCGCGCTCGACGACGCGCTCGCGGCGCTGCCGATCCCCAAGGTCATGCAGTACCAGCTCGCCGACGGCTGGAGCACGGTCCAGTTCGTCCGCCCGGCGCACGGCCTGGTGGCGCTGCACGGCAGCGAGGTCGTGCCGGTCACGGCGCTCGGCCTCGACGCGGGCCGCATCACCCAGGGCCACCGGTTCGAGGCGAAGCGGCCGCGGATCGAGCTGCGCGACGCCGGCAGCTACTCTGGCCAGCTGCGCGACGAGGGCGCGGTCATCGCCGGCTTCGCCGAGCGCCGGGCCGAGATCGTCCGCCAGCTCGTCGCCGCGGCCGACGCCGCCCAGCTGGTCGTCCTCGACGACGCCGCGCTCCTCGACGAGGTGACGGCACTGGTCGAGCGGCCGAACGTGCTCGCCTGCGAGTTCGATCCGGAGTTCCTCGAGGTCCCGGCCGAGTGCCTGGTCCTGACGATGAAGGCGAACCAGAAGTACTTTCCGCTGCTCGATCCGACCGGCGCGCTGACGCATCGCTTCCTGCTCGTCAGCAACATCGCGCCGGCCGATCCCTCGCGGGTCATCGAAGGCAACGAGCGGGTCGTCCGGCCGCGCCTGGCGGACGCCAAGTTCTTCTTCGACCAGGACCGGCGCACGACCCTGGCCTCGCGCGTCGCCGGGCTCGACCGGGTGGTCTATCACGGCAAGCTCGGCAGCCAGGGCGAGCGGGTGCGGCGGGTGCAGGCGATCGCCGGCGCCCTGGCCGTTGCGTCCGGCGCCAGCGCCGAGCTCGCTGGCCAGGCCGATCGCGCTGCGCTCCTCGCCAAGGCCGACCTCGTGACCGACATGGTCGGCGAGTTCCCCGAGCTGCAGGGCACGATGGGCCGCTACTACGCGCTCAACGACGGCGAGGACGGCGAGGTCGCGGTGGCGATCGAGGATCATTACCGGCCGCGCTTCGCCGGCGACGAGCTGCCGCGCCATCCTGCCGGCGCGCTGGTCGCCGTCGCCGACAAGCTGGAGACGCTCGCCGGGCTGTTCGCGATCGACCAGCTTCCCACCGGCGACAAGGATCCGTTCGCCCTGCGCCGCCATGCGCTCGGCGTGCTGCGCATCCTGACCGAGCGGCTGCCGGCGCTGTCGCTCGACCGGGCCGTCGATGCGGCCCTGACCGCGCCCGCCTGGCCCCCGGCAGCAAGGGGCGCAAGCGCCGGGCCGGACGGCAGCGCACCGCCGATCCGTGCCTCGCTGCTCGCCTTCTTCGCCGATCGCCTGGCCGCGTCGCTCGCCGACCGTGGCTACAGCGCCGCGGAGATCGCCGCGGTGCTGGCCGACGACAAGTTCTGGCAGCTCGGCGAGGTCGAGCCGCGCTTGCTCGCGTTGCGCCAGTTCGCCGCCTTGCCGGAAGCCGAAGCGCTGGCGGCGGCGAACAAGCGCGTCGGCAACATCCTGAAGAAGTCCAGCGAGCCGATCGGCAGCACGGTCGACCCGGTGCTGCTGCGCGAGCCCGCCGAGGCCGCTCTCGATGCCGCCTTGGGTACGGTGGCGCCGCTGGCCGAGGCGGCGCTCGCCAGCCGCGACTACGCCGGGTCGCTTCGCGCCCTGGCCGCCTTGCGCACCCCGGTCGACGCCTTCTTCGATTCGGTGATGGTCAATGCCGACGATCCGGCGTTGCGCGCCAACCGGCTGGCGCTGCTCGGCCGGCTGCATGCGGCGATGAACCGCGTCGCCGACCTTTCGCGGCTGGCCGGCTGACGGCTGCAAAATCGCGGCGATGAAGCTTGTCATCCTCGACCGCGACGGCACGATCAACGAGGATCGCGACGACTACGTGAAGTCGGCCGACGAATGGGCGCCGGTGCCAGGCGCGCTCGAGGCGATCGCCCGTCTCAACCACGCTGGCTGGCACACCGTGGTCGCGACCAACCAATCGGGCCTGGCTCGGGGCCTGTTCGACATGGCCGCGCTCAACGCCATCCACGCCCGCATGAACCGCGAGCTGGCCGAGGTCGGCGGCCGGATCGATGCGATCTTCTTCTGCCCGCACGGCCCCAACGACGGCTGCCGCTGCAGGAAGCCGCTGCCCGGAATGTTCGAGACAATCGCCGACCGCTACGGCATCGACCTCTCGGAAGCGCACCTGGTCGGCGACTCGCTGCGCGACCTGCAGGCCGGCGCGGCCGTCGGCTGCAAGCCGCATTTCGTGCAGACCGGCAAGGCGGCGCGGCTCGACGCGGCCGAGCTGGCCGCGGTGCAGAGCGCGGTGCCGCAGGCGAAGATCCATCCCGACCTCGCCAGCTTCGTGCACGACCTGCTCCACGAGGAGCGGATCGAGCGCGGCGATGCCGCCGAGCCGGATTCGGTGTTCGGGGTGCTCTGATGGGCACCGCCCTCGCCGCGGTCCGTTCGGCGATCTTCTTCCTGTTCCTCGTCGTCACCATCGTGCCCTGGGCCACGGTGGCGGTGATCTATTCGATCTTCGTCCACGGCGAACGTCTCTACTGGGTCTGCGCCGGCTGGCTGCGGGTCTCGGTCTGGGGCGCGCGCGTGATCTGCGGCGTGCGCGCACGGGTTCACGGCTACGAGAACCTGCCCGACTCGCCGGTGGTGATGCTGCCGAAGCACCAGTCGGCCTGGGAGACGCTGGCCTTCCCGTCGCTGATGCCGCACCCGCTCTGCTACGTGTTCAAGCGCGAGCTGCTGTACATCCCGTTCTTCGGCTGGGCGATGGCGCGCATGGACCTGATTCACATCGACCGCAGCAAGCGCGCAGAAGCTTGGTCGAAGGTCGCCGAGCAGGGCCGCCGCTTCATGGCCCAGGGCAACTGGGTGATCATGTTTCCCGAAGGCACGCGGACGCCGCGCGGCAGTCAGGGCAAGTACAAGAACGGCGGCACCCGGCTCGCGGTCGAGACCGGCCGGCCGGTGCTGCCGGTGGCGGTGACTTCGGCGCGCTGCTGGCCGCGCAAGAGCTTCGTGCTGCGCCCGGGCGTCATCGACGTCTCGATCGGCAAGCCGATCCCCTCGACCGGGCGCGACGCCGATTCGCTGATGCGCGAGGTCGAGAGCTGGATCGAGGCCGAGATGCGTCGCCTCGATCCGGAGGCCTATCGGTGAGCTCGAAGATCGCGCGCGGCCTGCGGCGCATCGCCGACGTGCTGCAGCGCGGTCTGTTCGATGCCGACGAGGAACGCCTGCCGGAGATCGAGGTCCCGGCCGCGGCCGACGTCCTGCGCCACCCGCGCGCCAACCGGGAGCTCGCGCTCGACGGCCGGCGCGTCGCCTTCCTGCTGAAGCGCTCGCGCCGGCGCAGCATCGGCTTCCTCGTCGGGCTCGAGGGCCTGGCGGTGAGCGCGCCGAAGTGGGTGACGCTGCGCGACATCGATGCCGCGGTGCGGGAAAAGAGCGGCTGGATCCTCGCCAAGCTCGACGAGCAGCGCCAGCGCTCGCTGCAGACCGCCGCCGGGCGGATCGTCTGGGGCGACGGCGCGACGCTGCAGTTCCTCGGCGCGCCCGTTCGTGTCACGCTCGGCGCGCTTCCTGGGCTCGGCGCCGGCGAGGTGCGGCTCGAGGACCTGCCGGCTGGCGCTGCCGATGCGTCCGCGCCGCGGCGCGGCCTGCACGTCGGTCTTCCGATCGGCGTCTCGCCCGAGCGGCTGCGCGATGTCGTCCAGAGCTGGCTGCAGCGCGAGGCGCGCCGCCTGTTCGAGGCGCGCACTGCCCATTTCGCCGAGCGGCTCGGGGTGCAGGTCACCCGGCTCTCGCTCTCATCGGCGAAGACGCGCTGGGGCAGCGCCAACGCCGGCGGCGCGATCCGGCTGCACTGGCGGCTGGTCCAGTACCCGCTCGCCACCATCGACTACGTGGTCGCCCACGAGCTGGCGCACTTGCGCGAGATGAATCACGGGCCGCGTTTCTGGGCGGTGGTCGGCTCGGTGGTGCCGGACTACCGTGCGGCGCGGCGCCAGCTCGGCAGCGAGCCGCTCGCCGCCTGGGACTGACCGCGGTGGACGCGCCCGTCGACACTGTGCCGATGCCCTTGCCGGCGATCGGCGCGGACGCG
>DATCGH010000674.1:0-8917 GCA_036509055.1 Caldimonas sp. | reverse complement strand
CGCCTCCTGCGCTCGCTCGCCCGCGGCGAGGAAATCACCCAGGACACCAGCACCCTGGAAAACCCGGCCATCCTGGAGCAGCTGGGCCAGCGCAATTGAAGAGAGGCTGCTGCTGTCGGTGCTGTGGAAGGACTGTGCTCGATCGCAGCCGGCGAGCCGGCGTGGACCGGCCGGGCTTCCCTGCGCAGCAGGTTCGCTCGGAGACAGGCATCGGGGCGTCCACGGCGGCTGCGCACTGACGGTCTGCCCGGGCCGAATGCGGCCCGGCTAGGAAAGATCGGCGTCGAGGACTATCGTGGGGCCTCCCTCCACCCGGACCGGCTCAACCCCGCCGGGCGGCGGCTTCGCCAGGCTTCGTCCATGACCCTCGCCCACCTGCTGCAACGCCAGGCCCGTCTCGCGCCCGGGCGGCCGGCGATCCTCGAAGGCACCCGTGCGTGGGCGACGCACGCCGAGTGGGCCGCACGCAGCGCCGGCCTGGCGCAACGGCTGCGCGACGCCGGCCTGCAGCCCGGTGACCGCGTCGTCCTGTTCATGCGCAACCACCCGCGCTACCTCGAGATCCTGTGGGGCGTGTGGTGGGCCGGCGGGGTGGTGGTGCCGGTCAACGCCAAGCTGCATCCGGCCGAGGCCGAATGGATCATCGACGACGCGCAGGCCCGCTGGGCCTTCGTGACACGCGACGTCGCGCCCAAGCCGCTGGCGGGCCTGGAGCGGGAGGTTGACGCCGAGTCGGTCGAGGCCGAGGCGCTGCTCGCACCGCTCGGCGACGATGCGCCCGAGCCGGCCGAGCGCCGGGGCGACGACCTGGCCTGGCTGTTCTACACCAGCGGCACCACCGGCCGGCCCAAGGGCGTGATGCTGACGCACCGCAACCTGATGACGATGGGGCTCGGCTATTTCGTCGACGTCGACCCGATCGCGGCCGACGATGCCATGGTCTATGCGGCACCGATGTCGCACGGCTGCGGCATCTATGCGATCCCGCACCTGATGGCCGGCGCCCGGCACGTCGTGCCCGCTTCGGGCGGCGTCGATCCGGCGGAGCTGTTCGCCCTCGGCCGCGCCCTGGGGCCGGTCTCGACCTTCGCCGCGCCGACCATCGTCAAGCGCCTGGTCGACCACGCCGAGGCGCACGGCCTGGGGCCCGACGCCGCTGCGGCCAGCTTCAAGACCATCGTCTACGGCGGCGCACCGATGTACCTGGCCGACATCCGGCGCGCGCTGCAGGCGATGGGGCCGCTGTTCGTGCAGATCTACGGCCAGGGCGAGACGCCCATGGTCGGCACGGCGCTGTCGCGCCGCCACATCGCCGACGCCGCGCATCCGCGTCACCTCGACCGGCTGGCGTCGGTGGGCGTGGCGCAGACGCCGGTGCAGGTGCGCGTGGCCGACGCGCAGGGCCGGAGCGTCGCCGTCGGCGAGATCGGCGAGGTGCTGGTACGCGGCGATACCGTGATGGCCGGCTACTGGCGCAACCCGGAGGCGACTGCGGCCGCCGTGCGCGACGGCTGGCTCTGGACCGGAGACGTCGGCACCCTGGACCGGGACGGCTTCCTGACCTTGAAGGACCGCAGCAAGGACCTGCTGATCAGCGGCGGCTCCAACATCTATCCGCGCGAGGTCGAGGAGGTGCTGCTGATGGCGCCGGGCGTGGCCGAAGTGGCGGTGGTGGGAGCGCCCGATCCCGAATGGGGCGAGATCGTCGTCGCCTTCGTCGTGGCGCAGCCGGGACAAGGACTCGACGCGGCGACGCTCGACGCGTACTGTCTGGAACGCATCGCCCGCTTCAAGCGTCCCAAGCGCTACCTGTTCGTCGAGGCCCTGCCGAAGAACAACTACGGCAAAGTACTGAAGACCGAGCTGCGCGAGCGCCTGAGCCCACCGCAGTGAAACAGCCCATCGGGCGAAAGGAACCGAGATGAACACGACCCCCCTGCAAGGAAAGCGCGCCCTGGTGACCGGCTCGGTGCAAGGCATCGGCCTGGCCATGGCCAAGGCGCTCGCACGCGACGGCGTCACCGTGGTCCTGCACGGATTGCCCGACGCGCAGGCCCACGACGCGGCGCGCCGGTCGATCGCCGAGATCTCGAATGCTCCGGTCACCAGCCTCGGCCATGACCTCGGCGAGCCGGCGCAGGTGCAGCGCATGATGCACGAGGTGCTGGAGGCCGGGCCCCTGGACATCCTGGTCAACAACGCCGGCATCCAGCACACGGCGTCGCTGGCCGACATGCCGCGCGCGCGCTGGGATGCGATCCTGGCAATCAACCTCTCGGCCGCATTCGACACGATGCGTCTCGCCTTGCCGGGCATGATGGCCCGCGGCTACGGGCGCATCGTCAACATCGCTTCGGTGCACGGGCTGGTGGCCTCGGTGCAGAAGGCGCCCTATGTCGCCGCGAAGTTCGGCCTGGTCGGCCTGACGCGGGTGGCGGCCCTGGAAGCCGCGCAGGCCGGCAACCGCGGCAGCGGCGGCGTCACGGCCAACTGCATCTGCCCCGGATGGACCGAGACGGCGATCATCGAGCCGCAGATCCAGGCTCGCGCTGCCGAGTTCGGCGGCGACCGCGAGGCCGGCATCCGCGATCTGCTGCGCGAAAAGCAGCCCAGCGGCCGGACGTCGACGCCGGACGAGATCGCGCGCATGGTGCTGTGGCTGTGCGACCCGGCGGCGCACAACCTCACCGGCGCTGCCATTCCTGTCGATGGAGGCTGGACGGCCCAGTGATCGGATCCGTCACTTCAGCAGCAGGCCGGAAACCGAGTCGCCAATCCCCTGGAAGGGCCCGAGCGGATTGACCTCGCGCTCGATCCGCTCGTTGCGCGGCGCGCCGCCGTAGTTGCGGAACAGCACGATGCCGTGGCGCACCGCGACGATGGCGTCGAATTGCCAGCTGCGCACTTCGGTCGTTCGCTTGAAGTTGAACCAGTCGAGGGCGAAGGCGCCGGTGCGCACGCGGGTCTCGTTGAGTGTGACGAGCGTGCGACATGACGCCCTTGACGGGCGTCAAGGCCCCGCGGACGACAGCGCCGAGACTCTCAAGTGCCCTCCCGCGACCAACGTCAACAGGATCGAGCCTTGACCGACCTTCACATGGCACCACGGAGCACCGGCCATCCGAGCCGGGATTTCACCGCCACGCCGGGACCGGCAGAAGGACGAAGCGGATCGCGGGAGCGGGGCAGCAGTCCCTGGCTCGGTGGCGAGAACGCACGCTCGAAGGCGTTCGAGGCTTGGCAGGCGGTCGAGCGACTGGCCACCACGTACTGGCCGCTGCCGGGCGCCGCGCTGGCGCCGGCCACCCCGGCGGGCGCGTTCCTCGATTGGGCCGTGCACTTGGTCGGCTCGCCGGCCAAGATGGGCGAACTCGTGCAGTTCGCCGGCGAACAATGGCTGCGGGGCTGGCAGGCCATGGCGCTCCCGGCCGGCGCCGTCGCCTCCTTGCCGCAGGACAAGCGCTTCCGCGACCCCGCGTGGCTCGACCCGCCCTACAGGACGGTCGCCGAGCTCTTCCTGCTGCAGCAGGAATGGTGGCAGTGCGCCACCACCGGCGTGCCGGGAACGACGCGCCATCACGAGCAGATGGTGAGCTTCGCCGCACGGCAATGGCTCGATCTGGCGGCGCCCTCGAATTTCGTCTCGACCAACCCGGTCTTGCAGCGGCGCACGGCGCAGGAAGCCGGAAAGAACCTGGCGCGCGGGCTGAGTCACGCGCTCGAAGACACCTGGCGCCAGGCCGCCGACCTGCCACCGGCCGGAGCCGAGGCCTTCGAGGCCGCCAGGAACGTGGCGATCACGCCGGGCCGGGTGGTCCTTCGAAACCGGTTGATGGAGCTGATCCAGTACGCGCCGACAACCCCGACCGTCCATGCCGAGCCGGTGCTGCTCGTCCCGGCCTGGATCATGAAGTACTACGTCCTGGACCTGTCGCCGGAGAACTCGCTCGTCAGGCACCTGGTCGGCCAGGGATTCACGGTGTTCGCGATCTCCTGGAAGAACCCGGATGCGAGCGACTGCGATGTCGGCATGGACGACTATTGCGAGCTCGGCGTCCGGACGGCATTGCGGGCCATTGCGTCCATCGTTCCAGGCAGCAAGGTGCATGCTGCCGGCTATTGCCTCGGCGGCACGCTGCTCGCCACCGTCGCCGCGGCGCTGGGCCAGGAGCGCGAGTCGCCGCTCTGCTCGCTCAGCCTGCTCGCCGCCCAGACCGACTTCAGCGAGCCCGGAGAGCTCGGTCTCTTCATCGACGAAGGCCAGATCGCCTTCCTCGAGTCCGGCATGGCGCGGCGCGGATACCTCGACAAGGGGCAGATGGCCGGCACCTTCCAGATGCTCCGCTCCAATGACCTGGTCTGGTCGCATCGGCTGCACAGCTATCTGCTGGGAGAACGGCCACCCGTGACCGACCTGATGGCCTGGAACGCCGACGGCACGCGCCTGCCCTACCGGATGCACCTCGAGTACCTCCGCGGCATGTTCCTTCGCAATGCGCTCGCGCGCGGCGAATGGAAGGTGGCGGGACATCCGGTCAACCTCGCGGACATCCGAGTGCCGATCTTCAACGTCGGCGCGGTCCAGGACCATGTCGCACCCTGGCGATCGGTGTTCAAGCTCAATGCGCTCACCGATGCGAACCAGACCTTCGTGCTGACCGCAGGCGGGCACAACGTCGGCATCGTCAACCCGCCCGGCCAGAGGCGGTCGAGCTACCAGCTTCGCGAGCGCCATGCCGGCGAGCGCCTCCTGACGCCTGATCAATGGCTGCAGGCGACGGCTCCCGTCGACGGCTCGTGGTGGACCCCGTGGGTCCGGTGGCTGCGCCGGCACTCGTCGCGCCGGACGGCGCCGCCGGCGCTGGGCGCGCCGCAGGCCGGCCTTGCACCGCTGGACCCGGCACCGGGGCGCTACGTCCATCAGCGCTGAGATCTCTCCGGCGCGCGGCGGCGCCGCGTTCCCATGTCCGACGCGGACGGCCACGCCATGCCGCGAAGCAGCCGCCAGGCGGCCCAGGCGGCCGGTGCGCCCAGCAGCACGAGCACGGGCGCGGTATCGATCGTGAGCGGCAGCCCGAAGGCGGACCGCAAGGGTGCGAAGAGCAGCACCGCTCCTCCCAGGACGCACGCCGTCAGCACGAGCCCCTCGAACGCCCGGTTCGCAGGCGCCTTGCGGCCGAAGCCGCCGCGAAACCATTGCAGCATGACGAGATTGCCGACGACGATGGTGGCGAGGCCCGCCAGCCGGAGAGCGTCGTCGGGCAGCGCCGCGGCGCGGCCGGCCCCCTGCACGGCCACGACGGCGAGCAGGGCGACGGCCCCCACGCCGAGCGACCGCGCGACCGCGGCGACGCTGAACAGCGGCATCGCCGCGCTCCGCGGCGGGACCCGCATTTCCTTCGCCGAAGCAGGCTCGGCCTCGAACACGAGGGAGCAGGCCGGGTCGATGATCAGCTCCAGCAGCACGACGTGGATCGGCAGCAGGAGGACCGGTCCGCCGAGGAGTGGAAAGAGCGACAGGCCGACGATCGGCACGTGCACCGCGAACAGGTAGCCCATCGCCCGCTGCAGGTTCGCGAAGATGCGACGGCCGGCGCGTATGCCTTCGACCAGGGAGGAAAAGCGGTCGTCGAGGAGGACGATGGCGGCGGCCTCGCGGGCGACGTCCGTCCCGCGCTCGCCCATCGCCACGCCGACGTCCGCGGCGCGCAGCGCCGGCCCGTCGTTGACGCCGTCGCCGGTCATCGCCACGACTTCGCCGCGCCGCTGCAGCGCCTGGACGATGCGCAGCTTCTGAGCCGGCGACACGCGGGCGAAGACGGCGACGTGGCGGATGGCGAGCTCGAGTTCGGCCTCGCCCATCGCATCGAGCTCGGCGCCGGTCAGGGCAGCGCCGTCGGTCAGGCCGGCCTTGCGCGCGATGGCCAGGGCGGTCGCCGCCGCGTCGCCGGTCATCATCATGACGCGCACGCCGGCTTGCCTGCACTCCTCCAGTGCCGCACCCACCTCCTCGCGGATCGGATCCTCGAAGGCCAGCAGGCCGAGCGAGGACCATCCGGTCTCCGGCAGCGCTTTCCCGTCGGCGCAGCGCACGGAGGCCACCGCGATCACTCTCCTGCCCTCCGCCGCCCAGGCGGTGGCCCGGCTGGCGAGCGCCTGCAGCCGTGCCTGCGGATCCGAGGAGCGTGCGAGCACCGCTTCCGGTGCGCCCTTGATGGCGATCAGCAGGTCGGGCTCGCCGTCGAGCCGCCATGCCTGGGTCACGAACGGCCTGCCCGGGAGAACGCCAGTGCGCGCCCGCACCTGCGAGCGCCCGGGAAGGTTCGGGTCCGACACCACGCGAAAGATGGCCTGGTCCATCGGCTCGATGCCCTCGCGCGTGCTCGCCAGGGCGGCGATGCGCAGCAGTTCGGCGAACCGGCCATCGGCGCCGCTTCCCTCGTCCACGCCGTCGTAGACGGCGGCGACCGTCATGCGATTGCAGGTCAGGGTGCCGGTCTTGTCGACGCAGAGCACGGTCGTCGCGCCGAGCGCCTCGACCGCCTGGGGCTGGCGTGTCAGCACGTTCTCGCGCGCGAGACGCCAGGCGCCGAGCGCCAGCATCACGGTCCAGACCACCGCGAACTCCTCGGGAATGATCGACATGGCCAGGGTCAGTCCGACCAGGAGGCCGGCGGTCCACGATCCGTCGCGCCAGGCGAAGACGCTGGCCGCGAACACGCAGGTCAGGACCGCGAGGAAGGCGACCGCCCTCACCAGACGCACCAGCTGCTCGTGCAGGCGGCTGGGACGCGGCTCGATCGACGCGAGCACGCCGCCGATCTTGCCGAGGGTCGTGCGAATGCCGGTCGCCTCGACGATGGCCGCGCCGTCCCCCTGCACGACCAGCGTGCCGGCGTGCAGCCTGTCGGCGTCGCCATCGCCGAGAGCCAGTCCCTTGTCGACCGGCACCGATTCGCCGGTCAGAAGCGACTCGTCGACCCGCAGGCCGTGCGCCTCGAGCAGTCTCGCGTCGCAGGCCATGCGGTCGCCTTCCTGGACGATCAGGTGATCGCCCGCCACCAGTTCCTGGCTGGCGATGCGGCGCACGATGCCGCCGCGGACCACGGTGCTGCGCGGGCTCGCCAGATCTCGCAGGGCCTCCAGGACGCGCTGGGTGCGCAGTTCCTGGTACACCGAGATGGCCGCCACGCCGACGATCGACAGTCCCAGGACGACGCTGTCGGTGGTGCTGCCCAGCACCGCGTAGAGCACGGTGCAGGCGAGCAGCAGCAGGACCATCGGTTGCGCCAGCACCGACAGCAGTGCCGCCCAGAAGCTCTTGTGCTGCGGCGGCGGCAGGCGATTGAGGCCGTCGCGCCGCAGCCGGACGCTCGCCTCTTCCTCGCTCAGGCCCGGATGCGGGCTCAGGACGCCGTCAGCCATCGTTCGGTCAGGTCGATCGGCGCCGTCGGCTGCGCCGCATCAAGGGCGATCGCCAACTCGCCTTCATGCGCGTCGAGCGGCTCGACGACGGTCGCGAGGCGCTCCAGCACCGCGATGTCCGCCTCGGAAGCGTCGCCGCCGCGCCGCTGTCGGGCTTCGATCCTGCGGCGCAGGAGCGGCAGCGACCCCTGGCAGTCGAGGACGGTGAACGGCACCGAGGACGCGGCCGCGAGCGCCGCGAACTCGGCGCGCTCGCCGCGCTTCAGGAAGGCCGCGTCGACGATCGTCGGCCAGCCGCCGGCAAGCGAAGCCCGGGCCGCCGCGAGCAGACGGGCATAGGTCGCACGCGTGGCCGATGCGTCGTAGAGCGCAGCCCCTCCCGGAGCCTTGCGGGAGGACGCGAGCGCCGACAGACCGAACAGGCGCTTGCGCTCGACGTCCGAGCGGATGCGCACCGCGCCCGCCGACTCGAGCAGGCCCTGCGACAGGTAGGTCTTGCCCGACCCGGGCAATCCATGGGTGATCAGCAGGCGGGGGTCGCTTCCCGCCGCGAGATCGATCGCCAGCCGCAGGTAGACGTCGGCGCCTTCGAGCGTGGCCGGCGCCGCCGGCGGCGACTCGCGCATCGCTGCCACCTGCGCGCGGACCAGGGCGCGCACGACCAGAAAGTAGCGAAGCGCTCGCAGCCCCTCATGGTCGCCGCTCGCCTCGAGCCAGCCGTCGAGCAGACGGAAAGCGAGGTCGCGCCGGCCATGGGCCAGCAGGTCCATGACCGGGAAGGCCAGGTCGTCGAGCACGTCGATCCAGCGCAGCTCCGGATCGAACTCGATCGCATCGAAGGCGGTCGCCTCCCCGCCCGGCTGGACGATGTTCGCGAGATGGAGGTCGCCGTGGCACTCGCGGATGCGGCCCGAGCGCAGGCGGGTCGGCCAGTGGTCTTCGAGGCGCGCGCGCTCCTCCTCCAGCCATCGGCGCAGGCCCGGCCACGCGGAACGGGGGTGCGCGAGGCCCGCCTGCCAGGCGTCGATGCCGGCGACGAGCCGGCGGGTCACGCGCGTATGCGTCGCCGATCCGCCGAAGCCGAGCTCGGCCGTGGCCACGGCGGCGGCGTCATGAAAGCCGGCCAGGCGGCGGGCGAAGGCTTCGACGTCCGCCGGCCGCAGGGTTCCGGCCGCGAGACGCTCGCTCCAGAGTGCGCCGTCGGGAAAGCGTCGCATGCGCACGGCGAAGTCGACCGCGGCTCCCGGGCCGTCGAACGACGGCCCCGCGGGGCCGTCGTGCACCGCGACGACATCGAGGTACAGCTCCGGCGCCAGGCGGCGATTGAGGCGCAGCTCCTCCTCGCAGAAGCGGCGCCGGTCGTCGAGCGCGGTGAAGTCGAGGAAGGGCAGGCGCACCGGCTTCTTGATCTTCCAGGCCTCGCGGGCGCCGAGAAGCACCCAGGAGATGTGGGTCTCGATCAAGCGCACCGGCGCCTTCTCGCGCGTCTCGA
>DATCGH010000673.1:0-4921 GCA_036509055.1 Caldimonas sp. | reverse complement strand
TGCTGCGCCAGGTGCGGCCCGGCCGCAGCGACGGTAGCCAGGTCGAGATCCTCAGCGGCGTGGCGGCCGGCGAGCGCGTCGCCCTCGATCCGCAGGCGGCGGCACGGGTTCGATGAGGCGTCGCCATGGCCGAACCTCTGGGCCTGCCCGGCCGCATCGCCGCCTATTTCCAGGCAGCCCAGATCACGCCGCTGCTGGCGCTGATCGTGCTGCTTCTGGGCGTGACCGCCGTGCTGGTGACACCGCGCGAGGAAGAGCCGCAGATCAACGTCACCCTGGCCAACGTGTTCATACCCTTCCCGGGCGCGTCCGTGCGCGACGTCGAGCAGATGGTCGCCTCGCCGGCCGAGCAGGTGCTCAGCCAGATCGCCGGCGTCGAACATGTCATGTCGGTCTCGAAGCCGGGCCTGGCCGTGCTGGCGGTGCAGTTCAAGGTGGGCGTGCCGCGCATCGAGGCGCTGGTGCGTCTGTACGACACGGTCAACGCCAATGCCGACTGGCTGCCGCGCGGCCTGGGCGTGGGCCCGCCGCTGATCAAGCCCCGGGGCATCGACGACGTCCCCATCGTCGCCCTGACGCTGTACGCCCCGGACCGGGCGGTCGGTGCCGAGGCGCTGGAGCGCGTGGCGCACAGCCTGGAGATCGACCTCAAGCGGGTGCCGGGCACGCGCGAGGTGACCACCCTGGGCGGGCCCGGCCGTGCCGCGCTGGTGGAGCTCGATCCGCAGCGCATGGCCAACGCCGGCGTCACCGTGGCGGAGCTGCGTCAGGCGCTGCTGGCGGCCGACATCGGCGCACCCGTCGGCGAGCTGCTGGTCGGCAACCGCGCCGTGGCCGTCGAGGCAGGGCCCTATCTGCGCGATGCCAAGGAGGTGGGCGAGCTGGTGGTCGGCGCGCGCCACGGCAAGCCCGTCGAAATGCAGGACGTGGCGACGGTCCGCGAGGGCGTGCCGCCGGCCAGGCGATATGTGTGGCACGGCATCGGGGGCCCCGAGCCGGCCGAGTACCCGGCCGTGACGATCCAGATCTCGAAGAAGCCCGGCGAGAACGCGATCGACGTCGCTAACGGCGTGCTGCGGCGCGTCGACGAGCTGCGCAACACGCTGATTCCCGAGGGGGTGAAGGTGGTGCAGAGCCGCAACTACGGCATCACCGCCGACGACAAGGCCCAGGCCCTGATCCACAAGCTGCTGTTCGCCACCGCCTGCGTGGTCGCGCTCGTCTTCCTCACGCTGGGGCGGCGCGAGGCGGCCGTGGTCGGGGCCGCCGTCATGCTGACCTTGGCGGGCACCTTGTTCGCGTCCTGGGCCTGGGGCTTCACCCTCAACCGCGTGTCGCTGTTCGCCCTGATCTTCTCCATCGGCATCCTGGTGGACGACGCCATCGTCGTGGTCGAGAACATCCACCGGCAGCAGCAGCTCCATCCCGAAAGGACGTTGTCGGAAGTGATCCCGCGGGCGGTGGACGAGGTCGGCGGCCCGACCGTGCTGGCGACGCTGACGGTGATCGCCGCGCTGTTGCCGATGGCCTTCCTCACCGGCCTGACCGGGCCCTACATGAGCCCCATCCCGATCAACGCCAGCATGGGCATGCTGCTGTCGCTGGGCATCGCCTTCAGCGTCACGCCCTGGCTGGTGCGCTTGTGGATGAAGCCGGCACCGGGCCGCAGCCACTCGCGCGACGGCCGGTTCGCCGCCGGGCTGGACCGTGTGTTCGAGCGGGTGTTCGCGCCGCTGCTCGACGAGCGTCGTGGCCGGCGCAATCGGCGCCTGCTGGGTGCGGGCGTGGCGGTGCTGATCGCGGTGTCGCTCGCCTTGCCGGCCATGGGCTGGGTCGTCCTGAAGATGCTGCCCTTCGACAACAAGTCCGAGTTCCAGGTGGTGGTGGACATGCCCGCGGGCACGCCGCTGGAGCAGACGGCGGGGGTGCTGCAAGAGCTCGGCGCCTTCCTGGCCGCGCAGCCGGAGGTGAGCCACTACCAAGCCTATGCCGGCACCGCGTCGCCGATCAACTTCAACGGCCTGATGCGCCAGTACTACCTGCGCAGCGGCGGCGAGGTCGGCGACCTGCAGGTGACGCTGCTCGACAAGGCGCATCGCTCGGAGAAGAGTCACGCCATCGTCAAGCGGCTGCGGCCCGGCCTGCAGGAGATCGGCCGGCGGCTGGGCGCCAACGTCAAGCTGGTCGAGGTACCGCCCGGCCCGCCGGTGCTGTCGCCGCTGGTGGCCGAGATCTACGGTCCCGAAGCCCGGGGCCGGCAGCAAGTGGCGCGCGCCGTGCGCACCGTGCTCGAGGCGACACCGGGCGTGGTCGACGTCGACGACAGCAGCATCGCTGCCGCGCCGCGCAAGCTCCTCGTGATCGACCGCCGCAAGGCCGCCTTGCTGGGCGTGCCGCAGGCGGCGATCGTGAGCACCTTGCGCGCCGGCCTGGCGGGCGAGGACGCAGCCTGGCTGCACGACGAGAGCAAGTACCCCGCGCCGGCACTGCTGCAGCTCCCGGCCGAAGACCACGGCGAGCTCGATACGCTGCTGCAGCTGCAGGTGCGCGGCGGAGCGGGACAGCTCGTGCCGATCCGCGAGCTCGTCACCGTCACCGACACGGAGCGCGAGCAGCCGGTCCATCACAAGGACCTGCTGCCGGTGAACTTCGTCTTCGGCGACGTGGCCGGCCGGGTGGACAGCCCGCTCTACGGCATGTTCGCAGCCCGCCGCAGCGTCGCCGCTCTCCAGACGCCGGGCGGCGGCTCACCGGTGGAGTACTTCGTCAGCCAGCCGAGCGACCCCTATCGCGACTACGCCCTCAAGTGGGACGGCGAGTGGAAGGTCACCTACGAAACCTTCCGCGACATGGGCATCACCTATGGCGTCGGGCTGGTCCTGATCTATCTGCTGGTGGTGGCGCACTTCCGCTCCTACCTGATCCCGCTGGTGATCATGGCGCCGATTCCGCTGACGGTGGTGGGCGTCATGCCGGGCCATGCCCTGCTGGGTGCGGAATACACCGCCACCAGCATGATCGGCATGATCGCCCTGGCGGGCATCATCGTGCGCAACTCGATCCTGCTGGTGGACTTCATCAACCTCAAGCTGGCCGAAGGCATGCCGCTGAAGGAAGCGGTGGTCCGCTCCGCCTCGACCCGGGCGCAGCCGATCCTGCTGACGGCGGTGGCGGCGATGCTGGGCGCGCTCTTCATCCTCGACGACCCGATCTTCAACGGCCTGGCCACCTCGCTGATCTTCGGCATCTCCATCAGCACCGCACTGACCCTGGTCGTCATCCCGGTGCTCTACTTCATGGCGATCCGTGCAAGCGACGCCAGGTCGCCGGCGGCACCCCGAATTCGCGACGGAACGCGCGGCTGAAAGTGGCATCGGTCTCGTAGCCCACCTCCTCGGCGATGTGGGCCACGTTCAGGGAGCTGCGCCGCAGGTAGTTGGTGGCCAGCGCCATTCGCCAGTGGCCGAGGTACTGCATCGGCGACTGGCCGACGAAATGGGTGAAGCGCTCGGCCAGCACCGAGCGCGAAGCGCCCACCTCGCGGGCCAGCGAATCCACCGTCCAGGGGTGCGCCGGCTTCTCGTGCATCAGGGCCAGGCACTTGCCCACGGCCCGGTCGCGCAGGCCGGCGAGCCAGCCGGTGTGCTCGGGCGAGAGCTGCGCCACGTACAGGCGCAAGGTCTCCACCACCATGACCTCGGACAGCTTGGCCAGCACGCCCTCGGTGCCCGGCCGGGTCGAGCTCGCCTCGTCCACCGCGTGCTGCAGCGAGGCTTCCAGCCAACGCCCCGTGTCCATGCCGCGCAGGTTCATCGTCACCACGCGCGGCAGCGCCGCCAGGACCGGCTGGAAGAGGCGCGGGTCGCACACCATGTAGCCGCAGATCAGGCGCGTCGCCTCGCCGCCACCGCCGAAGTGCAGCAGCTTGGGGCGCTCGCGCAGGATCGCCTGGGCGTCCATCTGCAGCGGCTGGCCGCCGGTGGACGACGCCATGGTGTGGGCGTCGCCTTGCGGAAAGACGATGATGTCGCCGGCGCTCAGGCGCAGCGGTGCCATGCCTTCCAGCGTGATCAGGCACGAGCCTTCCAGCATGTAGTGATAGAGCAGAACGCGTTCCGCGCCCAGTCCCAGCATCTTCGCCAGCGAGGCGTCGGCCGGCGAGGCGACGCACCAGGGTGCGGTGAAGCGGGCGTTGAAGAAGATCGCCCCGTTGAGCTGCACGACCTTCAGGATCTCGGACAGGGCATCCATCGGCCGATTACAGCCGAATGGCATAGCCTCGGCAATGCAGCGCCGCTTCGACGGCGGCGAAGGCGAAACGCGGAGCATTCCCAGAGGTGTGGACTGATCGGAGCGACCCATGAGCAACGAGCGCGCCAGTGAATTCGGCTTTGCACCGCCGCACGATGGGCCGGTTCCCCACCTGCAGCGCATCGCCACGTACTACCAGGCGCTCGGATACGGCGCGCCCTACGAGTGGGCGCACTACGCCGAGGTGCCGTTTCATCCTCTGTCCAAGCCCTTGTCCGGGTGCCGGATTGCCCTGATCACGACAGCGGCGCCGTTTCAGGAGGGCGCAGGCGACCAAGGCCCCCGGGCGCCCTACAACGCCAAGGCGAAGTTCTATGCGGTGTACTCGGGCGACACGAGCATCGATCACGACCTGCGCATTTCGCATGTCGCCATCGACCGCCAGCACACCACGGCGGAGGATCCGGCGACGTATTTCCCGCTGGCAGAGCTGCATCGCAGCGCGGCGTCGGGTCGGATCGGCTCGCTCGCGCCGCGCTTCCACGGCGCCCCGACCAACCGAAGCCATCGCGCGACGCTGGAGGTCGACGGCCCCGAGATCGTGGCCCGCTGCAAGGCGGACGCCGTCGACGCGGCGATCCTGGTGCCCAACTGTCCCGTGTGCCATCAG
>DATCGH010000672.1:0-2294 GCA_036509055.1 Caldimonas sp. | reverse complement strand
GCCGTGCCGACGTCGCCTTCTCCGAGCACGAGGCGCGGCTGCGCGAGCTGCTCGAGGCCAACCGCGAGCTGGTCGGCACGGCGCAGGTGGCGCAGAAGCTCCAGGCCAACGCCGAGGCGGCGCACCATCGACAGATCAACTTCGTCGCCATGGCGGCGCACGCCCTGCGCAATCCGCTCTCGGCGATCCGGATGGCGACCTCGCTGCTCGCCGACCCGCGCGTCAACGCGACGGCGCGGGAGCGGCAGCTGCAGCTGCTGCAACGCCAGGCGGCGCTGATCGCGCGGCTGGTCGACGACCTGCTCGACGGCTCGCGCGTCGGCACCGGCGAGTTCCGGCTGCAGCGGCGCGACCTCCAGCTCGACGCCATCCTCGGCGTCGCCGCCGATGCCTGCCGCCATGCGATCGACGCCAAGCAGCAGCGGCTGTTGCTCGAGCCTCCCCCCGAGGCGGTGGTGGTGAACGGCGATCCGCAGCGCCTGATCCAGGTGTTCGGCAACCTGCTCAACAACGCTTCGCGCCGCTCGCCCGTGGGCGGCGCGGTGACGCTCTCGACCCGCCTCGAAGGCCACCAGGTCGTCATCACCGTCGCCGACGAGGGCGCCGGCATCGCGCCCGAGGTCCTGGCCAGCATCTTCGACCTGTTCGCCATCGACACCCAGGTGCCGCTCGAGGAGTCGGGACTGGGGATCGGCCTCGCCGTCGTGCGCGCGCTGGCCGAGGCGCACGGCGGCAGCGTCGGCGCCAAGAGCTCCCAGAGCGGTCGCGGCAGCGAGTTCATCGTCCGCCTGCCGCGCGCCAGCGACGACGCGCTCCGCGGCGAAGAAGGGTTCAGCCTCAGCGGCCGATAGCCTCGGCCTTGTCGTTCCAGAACGCGGGCCGGGGCATCTCGCCGAAGCCGGCCCGGACGTTGTCTTCCATGTGCTCGCGCCGGCGCGTGCCGGGGATGGCGCAGGTCACCGCCGGATGGCTGAGCACGAACTTCAGCAGCACCTGCGCCCAGCTGGTGCAGGCGATGGCGGCCGCCCAGTCGGGCAACGGCCGCGGGAGCAGTCCGCGCAACAGGCCGCCGCCGCCGAACGGCATGTTGACGATCACGGCGACGCCGCGCTCGGCGGCGAGCGGCAGCAGCCGTTGCTCGGCGAGGCGGTCGTCGAGGGCGTAGTTGATCTGCAGGAAGTCGAGCTTCTCCGCCTGGAGCACGCGCTCGACCTCGGGGTAGGCCGACGACGTGTAGTGGGTGATGCCGATGTAGCGCACCCGGCCCTGCTCCTTCCAGGCGCGCAGCGTCGCCAGGTGGGTGCGCGAGTCGACCAGGTTGTGCACCTGCATCAGGTCGATCCGCGGCGAGCGCAGGAGCCGCATCGATTCCTCCATCTGCCGGATGCCTTCCTGCCTGCCCTGGGTCCAGACCTTGGTGGCGAGGAAAGCGTCGCTGCGTCGCCCGTTGGCGGCCAGCAGCTCGCCGGTCGTCTCTTCGGCACGTCCGTACATCGGCGAGCTGTCGAGCACCTTGCCGCCCGCGGCGAACAGCGCCTCGACCACGCCGGGCAGCGCGGTGTAGCCCGCGCTGCCAGGTGCCTGGTCGAAGCCGACGTAGGTGCCGCAGCCGATCACCGGCAGCCCCTCGCGGCTCGAGGGAATGGGGCGGGTGTTCATCCGGGCGATCGTCGCAGATCGCGCGGGCGAGGCGGGCAGCGCGGCGCCGATCGGGAGCGCGAAGGCGGCGCGCAGGAACGCTGCCCGGGTCAGGCCGCGGGCCGGTGGGCGCGCCGGATCCGGCCTCTTGGCTTCGTCGTTCATCGGTGAGCACAGCATAGTTCCGCCGGATGCGTGCGCGCACGCCTCTCCGGCATTCCTATACTGGCTGTCCTTGTCGTTGCGGGAGATGCCGATGTCCGAGACAGGCCATCCAGTCCACCCGACCGCGCCGGTCGAACGCCGGGCCGCGGCGATCGAAGCCGCGCTCGAAGCCCAGGGCTTGAAGCCGGGCGAATTCGTCCTCGAAGCGACTCGCAAGGTCGAGCAGGAGTGGCTGCCGGCGAATGGCGCGCGGCTGGTGGCCCGGGCCTGGACCGACCCGGCATTCCGGCAGCGGTTGCTCGCCGACGGCCGCGCCGCCGCCGCCGAGTTCGGCTTCGAGCTGCCGCGGCATCATCGGCACCTGGTGTTCCTCGAGAACACGGCGGCGGTGCACAACGTCATCTGCTGCACCCTGTGCTCCTGCACTGCGTTCACCATCATCGGCCTGCCGCCCGACTGGTACAAGGATCTCGAATAACGCTCGCGCGTCG
>DATCGH010000671.1:0-6660 GCA_036509055.1 Caldimonas sp. | reverse complement strand
GATCCGGCGCGCGGCCCGCTCGAATGGCCGAACCGCTCCGAGATCTTCGGACCGGAGCGGTTTGCCCAGCACGGCCGCAGCCTCGGCGACACCCACGCCGCGCGCTTCGCGCCGAAGGGCTCGACGGCGTTCTTCCCGCGTCTGCGCGACAACATCCGGATCCTGCGCGAGGCGCACCGCTACATCGGCCAGCAGGCGACCACCGGTTACGACGTCAGCCCGGCGGCCGAGTGGCTGCTCGACAACTTCCATCTGATCGAGGCGCAGCTGCGCGAGATCGCCGACGGCCTGCCGCGGCGCTATTTCCGCGACCTGCCGGTCCTGCAGGAAGAGCCGCTGGTCGGCCTGCCGCGCGTCTACGGCGTCGCCTGGGCATTCGTCGCCCACACCGACAGCGCCTTCGACGAGGAGCTGCTGGTGCATTTCCTCAAGGCCTACGAAGAAACGCGCGAGCTCACGCTCGGCGAACTCTGGGCCCTTCCCACCACCCTGCGGGTGGTGCTGATCGAGAACCTGCGCCGACTGGCCGAGCGGGTCGCGGCGAACAAGGCGGCACGGGAAGTCGCCAACCTCTGCATCGACCGGCTCGAAGCCTATCCGCCCGAGCGCCTCGACGCGGTGCTGGCGCTCCTCAACCGGCGCGGCGTCGGCGAGACCTTCCTGGCCCAGGTGGCGCAGCGCCTGCAGGACCCGCGGGTCGAGGCCGAGCATGCGGCGCTCGAGTGGCTGCGCCGGGTGGCCCCGCATCTCGCCGAGATCCAGACCCGGCTGCCGGCGGCACAAGCGGCCGACAACCTGAGCACCGGCAACGCGATCACCTCCTTGCGTTCGATCGGCGATGCCGACTGGCCCGACATCGTCGGCCAGACCAGCGTGCTGATGCAGCTCATGCTGCAGTCGCCCGCCTTTGCCGCCGAGCGCGACGACACCCGCGACCGCACCCTGCACGCGATCGAGAAGCTGGCCAAGAAGAGCGGCCAGAGCGAACGGGCGGTGGCCGGGAAGCTGCTCGAGCTGATGCACGGCAGCGAGGACCTGGTCGCCGAAGGCGAGGACGATCCGAAGAGCGTCGCAGCCTACTGGCTGTTCGGCCCCGGGCAGGCTCGCCTGCTGCCGACGATCGGCCTGCGCGAATCGCATGCCCTGCAGCGACGAGCCCGCCTGCGCCGCGTCGCCCTGCCGCTCTATCTCGGCGCCATGGCGCTGGCCACCGCCGCGATCGTCGCCTGGCTGCTGCTGCGGCACAGCGCCGCGCTCGCCCCGGGCATCTCGCCGTGGCTCGGGGCGCTCGCCGCCCTCCTGATGCTGGTTCCCGCCTCGGAAGCCGCCGTCGCCGTGATCAACCGGCTGATCAGCGAATCGGCGCGACCCAGCCACCTGCCGCGGCTGGCGTTCGCGACCGGCATCAGCCCCGAGCACCGGCCGATGGTCGTCATTCCGGCGATGCTGACCGGTCCGGGGTCCGGTCCGGCGCTGGCCCATCAGCTGCAGCTGCACTACCTCGCCAATCCCGAACGCGGCGTGCAGTTCGCGCTGCTCACCGACTGGAGCGACGCACCGAGCGAGCACCTGCCGGACGACGACGCGCTGCTCGACGCCGCGGTGGGGTCGATCGAGCGCCTCAATGCGCTCTACCCGGTGGGCGCCCACGAGCCGCCCCGGTTCATCGTCCTGCACCGCGGCCGCAGCTTCGCCGAATCGGAGCAGCGCTGGATCGGCTGGGAGCGAAAGCGCGGCAAGCTCGAGCAGCTCCTGGGCATGCTCGCCGAGGGCTCGGCCTCGCCCTTCGTCGATCTCGGCCGGGTCTCGAGCGTCGGCCCGGGCGTACGCTACGTGCTCACGCTCGACAGCGACACGCGGCTCCCGCCCGGGCGCCTGCGCGACCTGGTCGGCATCGCCGCGCATCCGCACAACCGGCCGCGCCTGTCGGCCGACGGCCGCCGGGTGGCGCACGGCTACGGCATCCTGCAGCCGCACGTCGCCACGCCGCTGTGCGCGCCCGAGGACGTCACGCTCTACCACTGGTTGTTTTCGGGACAGAGCGGCATCGACCCCTACAGCGTCGCCAGCTCCGAGGTCTACCAGGACCTGTTCGGCGAGGGCACCTTCACCGGCAAGGGCCTGCTCGACGTCCAGGCGGTGCACGCGGTGCTCGGCGGCCGCCTGCCGCCGAGCCAGGTGCTGAGCCACGACCTGCTGGAGGGCTCGCTCGCCCGCTGCGCCACGGTGACCGACGTCTCGGTGATGGAGGACGCGCCGTTCCACGCCGACGTCGCCGCCTCGCGGGTGCACCGCTGGACCCGCGGCGACTGGCAGCTGCTGCCGATCCTGCTTCGCCCAGGCCGTTACCCGATCCGCGCCATCAATCGCTGGAAGATGGTCGACAACCTGCGTCGCTCACTGGTCGCGCCGGCGTCGCTCGCTCTGGTCGTGACCGCCTTGGCGACCGACGTGGCCTCGCCCTGGGTGGTGCTGGCGCTGATCGCCCTGGCCTTCACCGCCGGGCCGCTGATGGGCACGATCGCCGGCATCCGGCCGAGCCGCGACGACGTCGCCATCGCCCACTTCTATCGCCAGTGGCTCGCCGACCTGACGCGGGTGCTGCTGAGCGGCGCCTGGCTCCTCGCCCAGCTCGTGCAGCTCGCGCTGATGGCGATCGATGCGATCGTGCGCGCCGTCTGGCGGACCGCGGTGACCCGCCGTCGCCTGCTCGAGTGGACCACCGCCGCCGCCGCGCAGGCGTCGGCGAGCAGCGACCTGCCGATCCTGGTGCGCAAGCACTGGGGCGTGGTCCTGACCGGCATCGGCCTCTGGGCCTGGCTGATGGCGCTCCGCACCCCGTATCCGCTGTTCGCCACCGTGCTCTGCGCCGTGTGGACCCTGTCGCCGGTCTGGACCTGGTGGGTGAGCCGGCCGCGGCCGCAACGTCGCGTCGATGCCCTGTCGCCGGCCGATCGCGACTATCTCCTCGGCGTCGCCCGCGAGACCTGGCGCCTGTTCGAGCGCTGCGTCGTGCCCGAGGACCACCACCTGCCGCCCGACAACCTGCAGATCGCGCCGCACGACATGGTCGCGCACCGCACCTCGCCGACCAACATCGGCCTGTACCTGCTGGCGACGATGTGCGCCCGGACGTTCGGCTGGATCGGCTCGAGGGACGCGCTCGACCGCCTGGAGGCCACCCTGTCCGGCCTGCAGGCGCTGCCGCGTCACCGCGGCCACTTCCTCAACTGGTACGACACCGAGCGCGCGCAGGCGCTGCTGCCGCAATACGTCTCCAGCGTCGACAGCGGCAACCTCTGCATGCACCTGCTCGCGGTGGCTCAGGCCTGCTTCGAGATCGAAGCCGCGCCCGACGATGATTCGGCGCTGCGCCGCGAGCTGGCCCGATCCCGGGCGCGCATCGATGCGTTGCAGGCGACGAGCGATCGACCGCTGCCTGCCGGCGCGCTCGCCGCCCTGCTCGACGACGCCGACCCCCTCACCAGCCTCGCCGCCGACCTCCCCGGCGCGACCCGGCGGCTCGACGATGCGCTCGCCGAGTTGCGCGCCTGGGTGCCAGAGGCCGCGAGCAGCATCGCGGCCAGTCCGCAGTCTCGTCTCGCCTGGGCCATCGAGGACCGGCTCGCGACCTTGCGCTCGGGGCTGCGCGACCGTGACGGCGCCGCCGATGCGAAGGCCCGCCTCGCCGCGGTCATCGCCACCTGCCAGCGGCTGGCGCGCGAGGCCGACTTCGGCTTCCTCTACAACCGCAAGCGCCGCCTCTTCCACATCGGCTTTCGGGTCGCCGAGCACCAGCTCGATGCCGGCTTCTACGACCTGCTCGCCTCCGAGGCGCGCGCCACCAGCCTGTGGGCGATCGCCAAGGGCGACGTGCCGGCCGCCCACTGGGCCGCGCTCGGAAGGCCGCAGTTCGCGGTCGGCGACCTGGCCGGGCTGCGCTCCTGGTCGGGCTCGATGTTCGAGTACCTGATGCCGCCGCTGGTGCTCGACGAGCCGCACGGCAGCGTCCTCCATTCGGCGTCGCGCGCGGCGGTGGCGGAGCAGATCGCCTACGGCCGGCGGCATCACGTGCCCTGGGGCATCTCCGAGTCGGCCTACGCCGGCAGCGACCACACCCTCGCCTACCAGTACGCACCGCAGGGCGTTCCCGGCCTCGCCCTGCGCCGCACGCCGCTCGACGAGCTGGTGGTCGCGCCCTACGCCACCGCCCTTGCCGCCCAGGTCGCGCCGCACCGCGCCGCCGCCAACCTGCGCCGGCTCGAGGCGGCGCAGGCACGCGGCCGCTACGGCTTCATCGAAGCGCTCGACTACACGCCGGCGCGCCAGTCGGGCAACGAAGGCGTGGCCCGGGTCGAGACCTTCATGGCCCATCACCAGGGCATGAGCATCGTCGCCCTGGCCAACGTGCTGCTCGCCCGGGCGCCGCGCCGCTGGGGCATGGGCGACGCGCGGATCGAGGCGGTGGCGTCGCTGCTTCACGAGCGCGCGCCGCGCGAGGTGCCGCGGCTGCACGAGGCGCCGGCGAGTTCGCCGCCCTCCGCCCTGCGCAAGCGCGGCCCGGGCGTGCTGCGCGACGTCCTCCCGGGAATGGCGGCGATCGAGCCGACCCACCTGCTGTCGAACGGCCGCTATGCCGTCACGCTGCGCGCCAACGGCGCGGGCACCAGCCGCTGGGGCCGCGACATGGTGTCCCGCTCGCGAGACGATGTCCTGCGCGACACCTTCGGCACCTTCTTCCATCTGCGCTGGGATCGGCAGCCGCGCGCCGTCTCCCTCACCCAGCACCCGGCGCCGGATCGCGCCGCCCACTATCACGCCAGCTTCCACGGCGACCGCGCCTGGTTCGGCGCCGTCTGGGCCGAGGTCGAGGCCGAGACCGTGGTCTGGGTCAGCCCGGAGGACGACATCGAGTTCCGGCGCGTGGTGCTGCGCAACCTCGGCGACCGGACGCTCGACCTCGAGCTGCTCTCGTCGTTCGAGGTGTCCCTGGCCGACGCCCGCGCCGACGAGGCCCACCCGGCGTTCCAGAACCTGTTTGTCAGCGCCGAATGGCAGGCCCGCCACCAAGCCCTGGTGTTCGAGCGCAAGCCCCGGCTGGCCAGCGACAAAGGCGTGCTCGCGACCCACTTCATCGCCGAAGCCGAGCCGCCGCTGGCCGGGCTCAGGCTGCAGGTCGACCGGCAGCGCTGGCTCGGCCGCAACCGCAGCGCCAGCCATCCGCTGGCCGTGTTCGACGAGCCGCCGGCCATGCCCGAAGGCGGCGAGAGCGCGCCGCTCGACACCGGCCTCGATCCGGTGGCGGCGTTCGCCACCCGGCTGCAGATCGCACCCGGCGGCCAGGCCCGCGTCACTTTCTGCACCGCTGCCGCCGACAACCGCTCGACGCTGCGCGCGGTGATCGACAAGTACCGCCAGCCGAGCCACGTCGAGCGCGCCTCGATGATGTCGGCGACGCTCGCCGGCATCCGCCTGCGCGACATGCGGATCGGCGCCGAGACCTTCGCCGCCGTCCAGACCCTCACCACCTTGCTGGCGATGACGCTGACCCGGCCGCATGCGCTGCGCGCCGAAGCGAGCGAGGTCTGCGACCGGCGGCTGCTCTGGCGCTTCGGCATCTCCGGCGACCGGCCGATCGTCCTCGTCTCCGCCGGCGTGGCCCAGGGCTTCGGCCTGCTGCGCTCGCTGGCGCAGGGGCTGCGCCTCTGGTCCTGGGGCGGCGTCGCCTGCGACCTCGTCGTCGTCAACTACGAGCCGGCGTCGTACCTGATGGCGCTGGCCCGGCAGATCGGCTCGCTGCGCGACGCCCACGTCGCCGCCTGCAACGCCCAGCCCTGCGCCGCCGAGACGGGCTTCTTCATCCTCGCCGCCAGCGACCTGCATGGCGACGAGCTTTCGACCCTGCGCGCCCTGGCGCGGGTGCGGCTGAACGCAGACGGGCGGCCGCTCGCCCATCACGTGCAGGAGCTGGTGGAGGAGCACGACCACGCCCTCGAGGACCGGCAGGCGGTCTCGACCGCGTCGCTGCCGGCCGACATGGGGGCCGAGATCGTGCCGCGCTCGCTGCCGGGCGAATTCGCCCAGACCAGCGGCGAATTCCGCTTCGACGTCTCGGCGCTGATCCGGCCGACCCGTCCCTGGATCAACGTGCTTGCCAATCCGGGCTTCGGCGCGCAGATCAGCGAAGCCGGCGGCGGCTACAGCTGGGCCTTGAACAGCCGCCTCAACATGCTGACCCCGTGGTCGAACGACCCCGTCGCCGACCCGCCGGGCGAATGGTTCCTGCTCCAGGACACGCGGACCATGCAGGCCTGGAGCGTCGCCCCCTCGGCCGCCGGCGACAAGCGCGCCGAATACCGGGTCTCACACGGCCAGGGGCACACCACCATCGGCCATCACAGCGGCTCGCTCGACGTCAGCGCTTCATGGTGCGTCGACAGCGACGCGGCCGTGAAGCAGGTGCGGCTGCGCCTCATCAATCGCGGCCACAGGACGATCAACCTGCGCATCGTCGGCATCGCCGAGTGGATCCTCGGCGCGAACCGATCCGACCGCGGCACCACCCTGACCCGCGCCGCCAGCCAGCGCGCCGCGCCGGTCGAAGGCAACAGCTCGGGCGCGCGCGCCGACGAGGCGCCGGGCGCAGAGCGGCGCATCACC
>DATCGH010000670.1:0-5404 GCA_036509055.1 Caldimonas sp. | reverse complement strand
AAGCAGATGTTCGCGGAAGCCGACGAGGCCTACGGCCGGCTCGACATCCTGGTGAACAACGCCGGCGTCTACCAGTTCGCGCCGCTCGAGGACGTGACCGAGGCCGAGTACCGGCGCCAGTTCGACACCAACGTGCTCGGCCCGATCCTCGCCACCCAGGAGGCGGTGAAGCGCTTCGGCGACAAGGGCGGCAGCGTCATCAACATCGGCTCGGTGGCGAGCGAGCACGCGATGCCCAACGCCACCGTCTATGCCGCGACCAAGAACGCGCTCGACGCGATCGGCCGCAACCACGCGGTCGAACTGGCGGCAAGGAAGATCCGCGTCAACACGATCGCGCCGGGTGGGGTCGAGACCGAAGGCACGCATGCCGCGGGTGTGATCGGCAGCGACTTCGAGAAGCAGATGGTCGCCGGTACGCCGCTCGGCCGCATGGGCCAGCCGGACGACATCGCCCGGGTCGCGGTGTTCCTTGCTTCGGATGCCGCCGGCTGGATCACCGGCGAGCGGATCGCGGTCGCGGGCGGCTTTCGCTGACGAGGGCTTGGGCGGCGGCACACGAGTGCCGTCGCCGCTTTTCCCTCCCCTACATCACCGCGCCGAGCGCCCAGGGCACGAACTCGTTCTGCCCGTAGCCGTGGACCTCGCTCTTGGTCTTGCGGCCGGAGGCGGTATCCAGCATCAGGCGGAAGATGCGCTCGCCCATCTCGTCGATCGAGGCGGTGCCGTCGACGACGTCGCCGCAGTTGATGTCGATGTCGTCTTCCTGCTTGACCCAGAGCGCGGTGTTGGTCGAGAGCTTGAGCGAAGGCGAGGGCGCACAGCCGTAGGCCGAGCCGCGGCCGGTGGTGAAGCAGATCAGGTTGGCGCCGCCGGCGACCTGGCCGGTCGCAGAGACCGGGTCGTAGCCCGGCGTGTCCATGAACACCAGGCCCTTGGTCGTGACCGGCTGGGCGTACTCGAACACGTCGGTGAGATTGGTGGTGCCGCTCTTGGCGATCGCGCCCAGGCTCTTCTCGAGGATGGTCGTGAGGCCGCCCGCCTTGTTGCCGGCCGATGGGTTGTTGTCCATCTCCTGGTCGTTCTTCGCCGTGTAGCGCTCCCACCAGCGGATCCGCTCGACCAGCTTGTCGGCCACCGCCTGCGACACCGCGCGCCGCGTCAGCAGGTGCTCGCCGCCGTAGATCTCTGGGGTCTCGGAAAGGATCGCGGTGCCACCGTGGCGCACCAGCCGGTCGACGGCGGCGCCGAGCGCCGGGTTGGCGCTGATGCCGGAGTAGCCGTCCGAGCCGCCGCACTGCAGGCCGACGGTGATGTGGCTCGCCGAGACCGGCGTGCGCTCGACCCGATTGGCTTCCTCGAGCAGCCACTCGACCAGCTCGATGCCGTGCGCCACCGTCTTCCTCGTGCCGCCGGTCTCCTGGATGTTGAAGGCGTGGAGCTGCGCGCCGGTGGCCAGGCTCTCCTGCTCGAGCATGCCGTTGATCTGGTTGGTCTCGCAGCCGAGGCCGACCACCATCACGGAGGCGAAGTTGGGATGGCGCGCATAGCCGCCGAGGGTGCGACGCAGCACCTGCAAGGGCTCGCCGGCGCTGTCGGTGGCGCAGCCGGCGCCGTGGGTCAGGGCGATGACGCCGTCGACATTCGGAAAGCGCTCGAGCGCCTGCGGGTTGGTGTCGCGGCGGAAGTGATCGGCGATGGCGCGGGCCACGGTCGCCGAGCAGTTCACCGAGGTCAGGATGCCGATGTAGTTGCGGGTGGCGATGCGGCCGTCGGCACGGACGATGCCGTCGAAGGTCGCGGGCGTGTCGACGTAGGCGGTCGGCTTGGCGCCGCTGGTGGCGGCGTAGTCGCGGGCGAAGCTCGAGAACTCCAGGTTGTGGGTGTGCACGTGCTGGCCCGGCGTGATCGCCACCTTGGCGCTGCCGATGATCTGGTCGTAGCGGCGTACCGGTGCCCCTGCGGCGATGGCGCGGGTCGCCAGTTTGTGCCCCGGCGGGATCAGGCCGGCAACGGTGATCCCTTCGCTCTCGATCCGCGTCCCGCCGACGAGCTGCTGGCGGGCGATGACGACGTCGTCGTGCGGATGGATGCGGATGACGAGGCCGCTGTTTGCGGTCGCCGGATTCAGCCGGTCGTTCATTAGCGGCTCACTCGTCGATCAGCTTCGGATCCCAGGCGTGGACCTTCTGCTTCTGCTCGCCGAGGCCGGCGATGCCTAGCTTCATCTCGTCGCCGGCCTTGAGATAGACCGGCGTCGGCTTCATGCCGAGTGCCACCCCGGGTGGCGTGCCGGTGGTGATGAGGTCGCCCGGCCAGAGGGTGGTGAAGCGGCTGCAATAGGCCACCAGCTCGGCGACGCCGAAGATCATCGTCGCGGTGCTGCCGTTCTGCATCCGCTTGCCGTTGACCTCGAGCCACATCGGCAAGGCCTGCGGATCGGCGATCTCGTCGCTGGTGACCATCCAGGGGCCGACCGGGCCGAAGGTGTCGCAGCCCTTGCCCTTGTCCCAGGTGCCGCCGCGCTCGAGCTGGTATTCGCGCTCGGAGACGTCGTTGACGACGCAGTAGCCGGCGACGTACTTCAGCGCCTCGGCCTTCTCGACATAGCGCGCCTTGGTGCCGATGACGACGCCGAGCTCGACCTCCCAGTCGGTCTTGACCGAATCCCTGGGCAGCACCACCGGGTCGTTGCAGCCGACCAGGGCGCTGGTCGGCTTGCTGAAGATGATCGGCTCCTTCGGGATCGGCGAGCCGGTCTCGGCGGCGTGGTCGGAGTAGTTGAGGCCGATGCAGATGAACTTGCCCATGCCGCTCCACGGCGGCGCGATCCGGCCCGGGCTGGCGACCGCGGGCAGCTTCTTCGGGTCGAGCTCGGCGAGGCGGCGCAGGTTCTCCGGCTTCAGCGTCTCGGCGGTGATGTCGGGGATCACGCCCGAGAGGTCGCGGACCGTGCCGCTGGCATCGACCAGAGCGGGCTTTTCTGCGCCCTTGGCGCCGTATCGCATCAGCTTCATTGACGTGCTTTCGTGAGGAAAGGGAGACGGGACAGTCTAATTCGACCACCCGCCGTCGATGACCTGCGCCGTGCCGGTCGTGAAGCCGGATTCGTCGCTCGCGAGATAGACCGCGAGCGCGGCGATCTCCTCGGTGCGGCCGACCCGGCCCATCGGCTGGCGGGCGACGAAGGCCGCGTGCACCTGCGCTTCGGTCTGGCCGCTGGCCTGGGCCTGGGCGGCGATCCGCTCGCGCAACGACGGCGACTCGACCGTGCCCGGACAGATCGCGTTGCAGCGGATGCCCTTGGTGATGAAGTCGGCGGCGATCGACTTGGTGAGGCCGATCACCGCCGCCTTGGTGGCGCCGTAGACGAAGCGGTTCGGCGCCCCCTTGATGCTGCCGGCGACCGAGGCGACATTGATGATCGAGCCGCCGCCCGCCTCGAGCATCGACGGCAGGAAGGCGCGGATCAGCCGGTACATCGAGCGCACGTTGAGGTCGAACGAGAAGTCAAACGCCACCTCGTCGCAATCGAGGATGGTGCCGGCATGGACGTAGCCGGCGCCGTTGAAGAGGATGTCGATCCGCCCCTGGCCGAGGGCTTCCGAGGCTGCGGTGAGCACCGCACCGCGGTCGGTGACGTCGAGGCGGCGGGTGCTGCAGCCGGTGGCCTTGTGCAGATCGGCGAGCAGCGCCTCGTTGATGTCGGTGGCGATGACGCGCGCCCCTTCGCGAATGAAGGCCTCGGCCGTGGCGCGGCCGATGCCCTGGCCGGCAGCGGTGATGAAGGCGGTCTTGCCGGCGAGGCGATCGGTCATGGAGGTTTCCTTTCTTTTCCGCAAACGTGAGGTCAATGCGGCGTGAAGGCCTCGACCGGACGGGTAAAGAATAGTTTCCTCCAAAAGCCGCCGTCAACATCGGTTCTCCCACTTCGCAAACCCCTTCTACGAGGGGGCGGATGCTTCCTGAGCATGCCGTTTGCCGGTCGACCGGCGATCCGTCCGGCGCGGCGCGTCCGGCCCCGTCTTGATAGCCTTCCCGGCTTCCCCTTGCCAGGCCCCGCATGCGATCCGATCCGCACGACGATCCTTCCCCTGCCGACGTCCGTGTCGTGCCGCCCCGGCGACGCTGGCTCGGCGCGGTCGTCGCGATCGTGGCGCTGGTCGGCCTGGGCGCGCTGGCCTGGTACCTGACGCACCGGCCGGCCGCGCCGGCGGGCGGAGCGTTCGCGGCCATGGCCGCCGGCTCGAACGCGTCCGGCGTCGCCGGCCCGGACCTCGCGGGTCCGGGCGGGCCCGGCGGTAACGTCGGCCGCGGCAGCCGGTACGGTGCAAGCACCGTCGGCATCGCCACCGCCGCCCGGGCCGACCTGCCGGTGGTGCTCGAGGCCCTCGGCACCGTCGTCCCGTCGATCACGGTGACGGTGCGGCCCCAGGTCTCGGGGGTGATCACCTCGATCCCGTTCACCGAGGGACAGATGGTCAAGAAAGGCCAGCTGCTCGCCACCATCGATCCGCGGCCGTTCGAGATCGCCCTGCAGCAGGCGATCGGCGCGCGCATGCGCGACGAGGCCCAGCTCGAGAACGGCAAGGTCCAGTTGCAGCGTTACCAGACCCTGCTCGGCCAGGATTCGATCGCCCGCCAGGACGTCGACACCCAGGCGGCCGCCGTCAAGCAGCTCGAGGCGGCGCTCGTCGTCGACCGCGCCAACGAGAACACCGCGCGGCTCAATCTCGGCTACAGCCGGATCGTCACGCCGGTGGCCGGACGGGTCGGTCTGCGCACCATCGACGTCGGCAACTACATCGGCGCCGGCGACGCCTCGGGCGTCGCCGTCATCACCCAGCTCAACCCGATCGACGTCGAGTTCTCGGTGCCGCAGGACCGCGTGCCCGAGATCCAGGCGAGCGTCGGCCGCGGCGTGCCGCTCGCCGTCGCCGCCTGGGACCGCACCCGCACGAAGAAGCTCGACGACGGCACCTTCTCCACCCTCGACAACCAGATCGACGTCCAGACCGGCACCGTCAAGGCGAAGGCGCGCTTCGCCAATGCGGCGAACAGCCTGTTCCCGAACCAGTTCGTCAATGTACGGCTGCTGTTGCGCTCGGTCGACGGCGCGGTGGTCGTCCCGGTGACGGCGATGCGCACCGGGCCGAACGGCGACTTCGTCTACGTGCTCAATGCCGACCGCACGGTCTCGATCCGCCCGGTGCAGCGCGGCCTCTCCACCAGCGACGTGATCGCCGTCAGCCGCGGCCTCGAGGCCGGCGAGCGGGTCGTCACCGAAGGCGGCGACCGGCTGCGCGAGGGCGCCCGGGTGCAGCTGGCGAGCGAGCGGCCGGCGAACGGCGCCTCCGCGGCCTCGGGCGCCTACGGCGGGCACCGCGGGGCGTCGGGTGCGGCT
>DATCGH010000669.1:0-2093 GCA_036509055.1 Caldimonas sp. | reverse complement strand
CGGCGCCTTCCTGTCCGGCCGCATGGCCGGCAAGGTCAAGACCTCGCACCAGATCCGCTACGGCTTCTTGATCATGGGCTCGATGTCGATCGCCAACCTCGTGCTCAACCTGCTGTTCGTGCCCGAGGCCTGGTGGGCCCTGATTCCGCTCGCGCTCTATTCCTTCGGCTGGGCGATGATGGTCCCGGTGGTGACCTTGCTGGTGCTGGACCTCGTGCCCGAGCGCCGCGGCATGGCTTCGTCGCTGCAGGCCTTTGTCGGCAGCGCCGCCAACGGCGTCGTCGCCGGCGTGGTGGCCCCGCTGGTGATGCATTCGCCCAGGGCATTGGCGAGTACCTCGCTCGCCTTCATGGCCGTCGGGGTCGTCGCCTGGCTCTGGATCAAGCCGCATCTCCGGCTTCCGGCGCTGGCGCCACAATCGGCGGCGTGATCGTTCTTCTGCTCGGCCTGGTTCTCTTCCTCGGGGTTCACTCGGTCTCGATCGCCGCGCCCGGCTGGCGCAGCGCAACGATCGCCCGCCTCGGCGAAAGGCCCTGGAAGGCCCTCTACTCGGTGGCCGCCGGCATCGGCCTGGCGCTCCTGATCGTCGGCTACGGGATGGCGCGGCGCGAGCCGGTCGTTCTCTACGCCCCGCCCGCGGCGCTGCGCCACCTGGCGCTGCTCGTGATGCTGCCGGTGTTCCCGCTGCTGTTCGCCGCCTACATGCCGGGGCGCATCAGCCGGGTGGTGAAGCATCCGATGCTGCTCGCCACCAAGCTCTGGGCGACCGCCCACCTGCTCGCCAACGGCACCCTGGCCGACGTGCTGCTGTTCGGCGGCTTCCTCGCCTGGGCGGTGGCCGACCGGATCTCGGTCAAGCGGCGTACCGCGGCCGAAGCGCATGTCGTGCCGGGCGCGCCGCCGGGACCGATGAACGACCTGATCGCGATCGTCGGCGGCCTGGCCGTCTATGCGGTGACGCTCTTATGGGCCCATCGCTGGGCGTTCGGCGTCTCGCCCCTGCCCTGAGCGCGTTCGCCCGCCGATGGCCTTGTCCTTCGACCTGCCGTTCGCGTTCGCGCCGTACCGCCTGTCGGGCACGGTCTACGGCGTCCTGATGAACCATCGCGCCGCCCTGGCCGCGCTCGGCGAGGCCGCCCACCGGCCGCCGTACAAGGCGCCGCCGAAGGGACCGGTGCTTTACATCAAGCCGCGCAACACCCTGGTCGCGCCGGGCGCGCCGCTGCGCATCGACGACCCCGCCGGCGAGCTCGAGGTCGGCGCGGCCCTCGGCATCGTCATCGGCCGAACCGCCTGCCGTGTCGCCGAGAGCGAGGCGATGGACTTCGTCGCGGGCTACGTGATCGTCGCCGACTGCAGCTTGCCGCACGACTCGTACTTCCGCCCGGCGGTCCGCTTCAAGGCGCGCGACGGATCGTGCGCGATCGGGCCCAAGGTCACAGCGAGGGCCGACATCGCGAACCCCGATGCGCTCGGCGTCCGCGTCCTGGTCGACGGCCGGCCGGTGCACGCCGCCGGCACCGGCGACACGTTCCGCGGCGTCGCCCGCCTGGTGAGCGACATCAGCGAGTTCATGACCCTGGCGCCGGGCGACCTGCTGCTCGCCGGCGTCGCGCCCGGCTCGCCGCGAGTCGGCGCCGGCGCCTCGCTGGCGATCGAGGTCGACGGCCTCGGCCGGCTCGAGACCCGGCTCGCCCCCGCCGTGGAGATCGCCGGGCGATGAAGCGCGCCCGCGTCGCCTTCGCCGGGGCGCTGCACGAAGCGACCCCAGGTGCCGCGCCGGGCACGCTGCGCCTGGCCGACGGCCGGGTGGTCGCAGAGACGGAGGTCGTCTGGCTGGCGCCGTTCGAGGTCGGCACGATCATCGCGCTCGGCCTCAACTACGCCGACCATGCCAAGGAGCTCGCCTTCAGCGCCCAGGACGAGCCACTGGTGTTCCTCAAAGGGCCCGGCTCGGTCCTCGGCCATCGCGGCCGGACGCGACGCCCGGCCGACGCTACCTTCATGCACTACGAATGCGAGCTGGCGGTGGTGATCGGCAAGCCGGCGCGCAAGACGAGCCGCGCCGAGGCGATGTCGCACGTCGCCGGCTA
>DATCGH010000668.1:0-4993 GCA_036509055.1 Caldimonas sp. | reverse complement strand
CCGCGCGCAGGTCCTTGAAATCCAGCAACGGCAACCGCCGGTCGTCGCAGTACTTGAACACCAGCGCGAGGATGCTCGCCTGCGTGTCGTTGAGGCCCATCACCTTGCCGAGCGCCAGCGGCCCGAACGCCGACACCGTCGAGCGCAGCTGCGCGCCCAGCTTGCCGGTGAGGCTCAGCAGCTCGATGGGAAATCCGGCCGGCCGCCACGCGACGCCCGTCTCCTTCGCGCGCGCCTCGACCCGGGGCCCCGCCTCACCCGGCGCACCCAGCCCGGCGACGTCCCCCTTGATGTCGGCGACGAACACCGGCACGCCGGCCGCCGACAGCTGCTCGGCCATCAGCTGGAGCGTCTTTGTCTTGCCGGTCCCGGTGGCGCCCGCGACCAGGCCGTGCCGGTTCATCATCGCCAGCGGGATCCCGATCAGCGGTTCAGCATGGCATTGCCCGTCGTGGACCGGCGCGCCGAGAGAAAGGACGGCCGCCGAGCCCGCTCCCGGAAACGCCGCCCGCACAGCCGCCAGCACCTTCGCGTCGAAGGCCATGCTCGAACGCTGGTGACGGACGATCCCCAATGCAAGCGGCGGCGGTTCGATGGCGGCGATGGCTGAGGCCCGCGAACGGCGGTACCTTAGCCGCGGTCAGGTCATGCGCGTTGCCAGCGAAGCCGCGAAGCGCCGTCTCGTGTACATCGAGAAGAAGGACGGTGACATCGACGGCGCCGCCGCGCGCATCGGGTGGGTCGCCTTCCTGGACGGCGGGCTGCGCGCCCACTACCGCGGGCGGACGCTCACGCGCGCCGCCGAGGGGTCGCAGGGTAACTACTTCGACGAGGGCAGCGGCGACGAGTACTGGATCTCCCGCATCAAGAAGACCGGCAGCCACGCGCACTTCGCGCCCCGGGTCGCGGTCCGGATCGATCCCGACGCGCGCTACGAATACCGTCGCCTTCGTTCGAGCGCCGGCGTTCAGGTCCGGCGCTGACGCGTCAGAGCTCCAGGAACACGAAGCCCGCCCCGCGCGCACGCCAGGCAAAGCGTCACGAGGACGACCGTTTGCCTGAGGCCCCGAACCACGGGCGCAGTCTACGCCAGAGCTGCCCGCGAAATCAGCGCTGGAGGCCCGGAATGGGCGCTGCCCGGGCCGTCAGCCTTCAGCCGGTCGCCCGTCGCCGCCTCGCCATCGTTTCCCGAGTAAATAACCTTCCTTGGCGGGCTCGGACAGGGTAAATAGGCGCCCATGCCAAGCCTTGCCAAGAACAAGTCCAAGTCACTGAAACCTAAGAAGGTCGCGCTCAAGAATGGCCACAAGAATGGTCACAAGAACGGGATCAAAGTCAGCGCCAAGACGGCGATCTTGAAGAAGGCGGGCAAGCGCACGTACTTCTTCGGCGGCGGTAAGGCCGAAGGTACGAAGGAGATGAAGAACCTGCTCGGCGGCAAGGGCGCGAACCTCGCCGAGATGGCCAACATCGGCCTGCCGGTTCCTCCCGGTTTCACGATCACGACCGACGTCTGCACCGAGTTCTACGCGGGCGGCAAGAAGCTGCCCAAGGCGCTGGACGCCGAGGTTCGGGCCTCGATCGCGCGCATGGAGAAGGTCGTCGGCGCCAAGTTCGGCGATCTGAAGAACCCGCTGCTCGTGTCGGTGCGGTCCGGCGCGCGCGCGTCGATGCCGGGCATGATGGACACGATCCTCAACCTCGGCCTCAACGACAAGACGGCGGCAGGCCTGGCGGAGAAGTCGGGCAACGAGCGCTTCGTGTTCGACAGCTACCGCCGCTTCGTCGCGATGTACGGCGACGTCGTGCTCGGCCTCAAGCCGGAGAACAAGGAAGATCACGATCCTTTCGACGTGATCTTGGCGGCGAAGAAGAAGGCGCGCGGCGTGAAGCTGGATTCGGATCTGCCGGCCGACGCGCTCAAGGAGCTGGTCGCCGAGTTCAAGGCGGAGATCAAGAACCGGCTCGGCCTGAATTTCCCGGACGACCCGTACGCGCAGCTCGAGGGCGCGATCAAGGCGGTGTTTCAGTCGTGGCGAAACGATCGCGCCGACCTTTACCGCCGGTTGAACAACATCCCGGTGGAGTGGGGGACCGCGGTCAACGTGCAGGCGATGGTGTTCGGCAACAAGGGCGCCGACTCGGCGACCGGCGTCTGCTTCACCCGCGACCCGGCCAGCGGCGAGAACGAGTTCTACGGCGAGTTCCTGATCAACGCCCAGGGCGAGGACGTGGTGGCCGGCATCCGCACCCCGCAGAAGATCGAGGAGCTCGGCAAGGTGCTGCCGGTGGCTTACAAGCAGCTGCTGGAGATCCGCAAGAAGCTCGAGAAGCACTACAAGGACATGCAGGACATCGAGTTCACCGTCGAGAACGGCAAGCTGTACATGCTGCAGTGCCGTAACGGCAAGCGCACCGGCTTCGCCGGCGTGCGCATCGCCGTCGAGATGGTGGAAGAGAAGCTGATCCCCAAGGAAGAGGCGCTGCGCCGGGTCGAGCCGGAGGCGCTCAACCAGCTGCTGCGTCCGGTGTTCCTGCCGTCGGCCAAGAAGGCCGCGGTCGAGGAGGGGCGCCTGCTGGCCAAGGGGCTGCCCGCCGGTCCGGGCGCCGCCACCGGCAAGGTGGTATTCTTCGCCGACGAGGCGGAGGCGCTGGCCGCCAAGGGTGAGCAGAACCTGATCCTGTGCCGCCACGAGACCAGCCCGGAGGACATCCGCGGCATGAACGCATCGCTGGGCTTCATGACCGCCTTCGGCGGCATGACCAGCCACGCCGCCCTGGTCGCCCGCCAGATGGGCAAGGTGTGCATCGTCGGCTGCGACGCGCTGTCGTTCGACTACCACGCGCGCAAGATGACGGTGACCACCGCCAAAGGCGAGGTCACCATCAACGAGGGGGACTGGATCTCGATCGACGGCTTCGCCGGCGAGGTGATCCAGGGCCGGGTCGAGACCACGCCCTCGGAGGTCATCCGGGTGCTCATCGAGAAGAACCTCGATCCCCAGGAAGCGCCGGTCTACCAGACCTACGCCAAGCTGATGACCTGGGCCGACTCCGCGCGCAAGCTGCGCGTGCGCGCCAACGCCGACCAGCCCGACCAGGCGACCGCCTCGGTCGCCTTCGGCGCCGAGGGCATCGGCCTGTGCCGCACCGAGCACATGTTCTTCGGCGAGGACAAGATCGGCCCGATGCGCGAGATGATCGTCGCCGAGAACGAGGCTGACCGCCGCAAGGCCCTGGCCAAGCTGCTGCCGCTGCAGCGCGAGGACTTCCACGGCATCTTCAAGGCGATGGCCGGCCGTCCGGTCACCATCCGGACTCTGGATCCGCCGCTGCACGAGTTCCTGCCCCACGACGAGGCCGGCGTGCGCGACCTGGCCAAGTCGACCGGCAAGACCGTCGAGCAGATCCACGGCCGCATCGAGGAGCTCAAGGAGTCCAACCCGATGCTGGGGCACCGCGGCTGCCGCCTGGGGATCACCTACCCGGAGATCACCGAGATGCAGGCCCGCGCGATCTTCGAGGCGGCCTGTGATCTGGCCGCCGAGGGCGAGAAGGTCTACCCGGAGATCATGATCCCGCTGGTCGGCATCAAGAAAGAGCTCGACCTGCAGGCCGACCTGGTGCGCAAGACCGCGGCCGCGGTCTTCGCCGAGAAGGGCCGCAAGGTCAGCTACACGGTGGGCACCATGATCGAGGTGCCGCGCGCCGCGATGACCGCGGGCGAGATCGCCCAGACCGCGGAGTTCTTCTCCTTCGGCACCAACGATCTCACCCAGACCACCTACGGCTTGTCGCGCGACGACGTGCCGCGGGTCCTGGCGGCCTATCTGCAACACGAGGTCTACCCGGGCGACCCGTTCGTCAGCGTCGACCGCAAGGGCGTCGGCGGCCTGATGAAGATGGCGGTGGCCGCCGGTCGGGCCGAGAAGCCCAAGCTGAAGATCGGGATCTGCGGCGAGCACGGCGGGGACCCCTCGTCGGTCGAGTTCTGCCACGAGATCGGTCTCGACTACGTGTCCTGCTCTCCCTACCGGTTGCCGATCGCGCGTCTGGCCGCCGCGCAGGCCGCCCTCAAGGCAACTTAGATCCAACCGCGCCGGTCCAAGGGCAGGATGCGGTTAGGTATTGCGCCCGCGGCGCTGGCATCCGTCTTGGTGGCCGGCGCCGCAGCAAGCGGCTGTGGTTTGAATCAGGCGGGCATCGAGCCGCCCTCGGACCGGATTTTCTATCCGGGGGCGATCGGCGTCGATAGCACCGGCCGGTTCCTGTACGTCATCAATTCGAACGCCGACCTGCGCTTCAACGACGGCACGGCGGTCGCCATCAGGCTGGGCATCGAGGATGCCCCGGATGCCCAGGGCACCGGCGTCAGCGACGTGCGGGAGTCGGCCCGGCCCGCCGGAGGCGGGGCGCCCCAGAAGCCGCGAGAGATCTGCCCGGATTCCAAGTTCGTCAATCCGGTCTCGGGGCCTCCGGACTTCTGCTGCTGGGACACCCTGGACCACAACATCCTCAACTGTGACGAGCGCCAGTTCATGGTTCCGGGCGCCTCGGTGATGGTGGGCAGCTTCGGCAGCGCGCTGCAGCTGCAGCGGCTGCAGGACGGCACGATCAATCAGCCCGCCCACCGGCAGCGCTTGCTGGCCGCCGTGCGCGGCAACGCCTCGGTCACCTGGATCGATGCCACGGTCAGCGACGACCTGTCGGGCGTGTCCTTCGCGTGCCGCGACGGCGCGCCCGACGGCGCCTTCGTCGAGTGCGATCTCGACCACCGGGTGAGCGAGCAGGACACCGCTCACGGCCAGGCGACGGTCCTGCAGGACCCGGTCCTGCTGCCGGAAGAGCCCTACGCGCTGGCCATCGACGAGAGCCAGCAGCTGCTGTACGTCGGCCACCTGCGCGGGGGCTTGCTGTCGGCGGTCAATCTGGCGACCACCCCGTCATTGATCGGCGCCTTCAGCTCGATCTTCCCCGGCGACGTCAACGGCTC
>DATCGH010000667.1:0-2374 GCA_036509055.1 Caldimonas sp. | reverse complement strand
TCGCCAACGGCTTCACGTTCGTCGAGGCCTATCTCGCGCGCGGCATGCACATCGATGACTTCGCGCCCAACCTGTCGTTCTTCTTCTCCAACGGCATGGATCCGGAATACACGGTGATGGGCCGGGTGGCACGGCGGATCTGGGCGGTGGCGATGCGCGACCGCTACGGCGCCAACGAGCGCAGCCAGAAGCTGAAGTACCACGTGCAGACCTCGGGCCGCTCGCTCCATGCCCAGGAGGTGCAGTTCAACGATATCCGCACGACCCTGCAGGCGCTGATCGCGATCTACGACAACTGCAACTCGCTGCACACCAATGCCTTCGACGAGGCGATCACCACGCCGACCGAGGACTCGGTGCGCCGGGCGATGGCGATCCAGCTGATCATCAACCGCGAGTGGGGCCTGGCGAAGAACGAGAACCCGAACCAGGGCGCCTTCGTCATCGACGAGCTGACCGAGCTGGTCGAGGAGGCGGTGCTGGCCGAGTTCGAGCGGATCGCCGAGCGCGGCGGCGTGCTCGGGGCGATGGAAACCGGCTACCAGCGCGGCAAGATCCAGGAAGAGTCGATGCACTACGAGATGCTGAAGCACTCGGGCGAGTACCCGATCGTCGGCGTCAACACCTTCCGCAACCCGCACGGCGACGCCGCGCCCGACCACGTCGAGCTGCAGCGCTCGACCGAAGAGGAAAAGCAGGGCCAGCTGCAGCGGCTCGCCGCCTTCCATGCCCGCCATGCGGCCGAGGCGCCGGCGATGCTGCAGCGCCTCAAGGACACGGTCATCGCCAACGGCAACGTGTTCGAGGTGCTGATCGACGCGGTCCGCGTCTGCTCGCTCGGCCAGATCACCGATGCGCTGTTCGAAGTCGGCGGCCAGTACCGCCGCAGCATGTAGCCTCAGGCCCAGCCTTCGCTTGCGGCGTGGCGGCTGATCCTTCCCTGAGCCCTTCGGCGGGTCCGCTCGCCGGCTTGCGGGTGCTCGAGTTCGAGGCGATCGGGCCGGGTCCGTTCGCGGCGATGATGCTGGCCGACATGGGCGCGGACGTGCTGCTGGTCGACCGGCCGAGCGGCAGCGACCTCGGTCTCGGCCACCGGCGGCGCCACGAAGTCATGCTGCGCGGCCGCCGCTCGGTGACCCTGGACCTCAAGAGCGAAAGCGGCGCCGCGGCGGCTCTGCGCCTGGCCGAGCGGGCCGACGCGATCGTCGAGGGCTTTCGCCCCGGCGTCATGGAGCGCCTCGGCCTCGGCCCGGAGGTGCTGCTGGCGCGCAACCCGAAGCTGGTCTACGGCCGCATGACCGGCTGGGGCCAGGACGGGCCCCTCGCCGCCCGCGCCGGCCACGACATCAACTACATCGCCCTCTCGGGCGCGCTGCACGCCATCGGCCGCGCCGGCGAGGCGCCGGTGGCGCCGCTCAACCTGGTCGGCGATTTCGGCGGCGGCGGCATGCTGCTCGCGTTCGGCATCGCCTGCGGCGTGATCGAGGCGCGCAGCAGCGGCCGCGGCCAGGTCGTCGACGCGGCGATGGTCGACGGCGCGTCGCTGCTCTCGACCATGTTCTCCGGCATGCTCGCCGCCGGCAGCTGGCGCGAGGAGCGGGGCAGCAACTTCCTCGACACCGGCGCGCCCTGGTACGACTGCTATCGCACGAGCGACGGCCAGTTCGTCTCGATCGGCGCGATCGAGCCGAAGTTCTACGCCGAGCTGCTCGCGCGCCTCGGCCTCGATCCCGCCACCCTGCCGAAACAGCACGATCGCGCCGGCTGGCCGCTGTTGCGCGAGCGCTTCGCCGGCGCCTTCGCCGCTCGCAGCCGCGACGCGTGGTGTGCCGCCTTCGAAGGCTCCGATGCCTGCTTCGCACCGGTCCTCAGCTTCACGGAGTCGCGCCGCCACCCCCATGTCGCGGCCCGCGCCGGAACGATCGAGCTCGGCGGCATCGCCCAGCCGGCGCCGGCACCGCGCTTCGACCGGACTCCCGGGGCGGCAAAGCGGCCGCCGCCGGAGCGCGGCGAAGGCGGCGCGGCCGCACTGGCCGACTGGGGATTCGATGCCGCCGCGATCGAGGATCTCGCCCGGCTCGGTGTCGGCTTCGGCCGCTGACCGTCCCCGCGGCGAACGTTCCGCGGGCGAGAGGCATCGTCCGCCCTCGGTGGTCGGTCAGCGCAAGGCCCACTCGCCTTCGCGCTCGGCGACGATGCCGTCGTCGCGCAGCTTCAGCAGGTGGGCGGTGAGCGAGCGCAGCGCCATCGGGTGCAGGCGCGGCGGCACGTCGGCGTAGACGCGCTCGAGCAGCTTGCCCGAGCTGGCAGGGGCCAGCGCCCGCACCGCCTCGAGCACCTTGGCCTCCCGGCCGAGCCGGTGGGCGATCACCTT
>DATCGH010000666.1:0-2046 GCA_036509055.1 Caldimonas sp. | reverse complement strand
CGCCCCGGGCCGATCCAGGGCGGCATGGTCCACCCCTACCTGAAGAACCGGCTCCTCCCCGACAGCGAGATCGATTGCCCCAAGGAGCTCTGGCCGGCGCTCGGCCGCACGAAGGGCGTGCCGATCTTCCAGGAGCAGGTGATGCAGATCGCCATGCTCGCCGCCGACTTCACGCCCGGCGAGGCCGACGCCTTGCGCCGCGCCATGGCGGCGTGGAAGCGGCGCGGCGGCCTCTCGCCGTTCCACCAGCGGCTGGTCGGCCGCATGGTCGAGAAGGGCTACGAGCCCGAGTACGCCGAGCGCATCTTCAAGCAGATCCAGGGCTTCGGCGAATACGGCTTCCCGGAGAGCCATGCCGCCGGCTTCGCCCTGCTCGCCTACGTCTCGAGCTGGATCAAGCGGCACCATCCCGACGCCTTCCTCTGCGGCCTGCTCAACGCCTGGCCGATGGGCTTCTACGCGCCGGCGCAGCTGGTGCGCGACGCGCGCGAGCACGGCGTCGAGGTGCGCGAGGTCGACGTCACGATCAGCGGCTGGGAGAGCGCGCTCGAAGAAGGCGAGGGCGGGCCGCCTTCGCCGGATCTGCAGCTCGCCGTCGGCCCGCTCGGCCAGGGCGCACCGCTGCGCGCGGTGCGGCTCGGCCTCAACCGCATCACCGGCCTGGCCGAAGACATCGCCCTGCGCATCGTCGCCGCCCGCGCCGAGGCGCCGTTCGCCGGCGTCGAAGACCTGGCGCGGCGCGCCCGCCTCGACGCCAAGGCGATGGCCGGGTTCGCCGGCGCCGATGCGCTGCAGGCCCTCACCGGCCATCGCCACCAGGCCGCCTGGGCGGTGGCCGGCATCGATACCCGGCCGACCGAGATGCTGCGCGCCACGCGCACCGGCGAGGAGGCGGTGCAGCTGGCGCCGCCGAGCGCGGCCGAGACCACGCTTGCCGACTATCGCTCGCTCGGCCTGACCCTGAAGCGCCATCCGCTGGCGCTGCTGCGCGGCAAGCTCTCGGAGTTCAAGGTCGAGACGGCGGAGCGGCTGCGCAGCTTCCCGCACGGCCGCCTGGCGCGGGCGAGCGGGCTGGTGACGCATCGGCAGCGGCCGGAAACGGCCAAGGGCACGGTCTTCGTTACCCTCGAGGACGAGACCGGTGCGGTCAACGTCATCGTCTGGCCGCGGGTCGCCGAGCAGCAGAGGAAGCCGCTGCTCGGCGCGACCCTGCTCACCGTCTACGGCCAGTGGCAGCGCCAGGGCGAGGGCGACAACGCGGTGATGCACCTGCTGGCGGCGCGGATGATCGACCACACGCCGCTGCTCCAGGGGCTGGTGAGCCGCAGCCGCGACTTCCGCTGAAGGAGGGAACGATCCGGGCAGGGAGCAGCGCGCCCGCCGCCCCGATCGACCCGCCGAAGCACGGGCCCCGCCCCCTTCCTGCAGAATTCGCGGGCGATGAGCACGAGCAGCAGTACCCCCACCCAGATCGTCACCCCGGAGTTGCGCGACTGGATCGTCGCCCAGGCCGCGGCCGGCCACTCGCCCGAGATCGTGGTCGAGGCGATGAAGGCCAGCGGCTGGGAGGAACCGGTCGCCCGGATCGCGCTGGCCACGACCCTCGGCGAGGAAGCCGCCGGGGGGCTCCCGGCCGCGGCGCCGGCCCGGCCGATGCCAGGCCGCGACATCGGCGCCGCCCGGCCGCGCATCTCCGCCGGCGACCGCGAGGTCGCGCTGTTGATGGCGATGACCCACCCGCGGGTGATCGTCTTCGGCGACCTGCTCTCGGCCGAGGAATGCGCCGAGCTGATCGCCCTGGCGCGGACCCGGCTGTCGCGCTCGGAGACGGTCGCCACCCGCACCGGCGAGAGCGAGGTCAACGAGGCGCGCACCAGCGACGGCATGTTCTTCCAGCCGGGCGAGTTTCCGGTCTGCGCCCGGCTCGAGGCGCGGCTCGCCCGGCTGCTCGATTGGCCGCTGGAGAACGGCGAGGGTCTGCAGATCCTGCGCTACCGTCCGGGCGCCGAATACAAGCCGCATTACGACTACTTCGACCCCGCCGAG
>DATCGH010000665.1:0-2412 GCA_036509055.1 Caldimonas sp. | reverse complement strand
TTGGCCACGTTCTCGGCCGTGATGCCCATGTGGTACTTGTTGTAGACGTCCCAGAGGCCGTCGGTGATCATCGAATCGACCATCTTCCAGTCGCCCATGCGCTGGCCCTCGCGCGAGCCGAGCAGCACGTGCGGCGCCAGGCTCATGTTCTCCTGGCCGCCGGCGATGCCGATCTCGTAGTCGCCGTCGCGGATCGCCTGGGCGGCGAGCATCACCGCCTTCAGGCCGGAGCCGCAGACCGCGTTGATGGTCATGGCGGGAACGCTCTGCGGCAGGCCGCTCTTGACCACGGTCTGGCGAGCCGGGTTCTGGCCCGAGCCGGCGGTGAGAACCTGGCCGAGGATGACCTCGCCGATCTGGTCGCCCGTGAGCTTGGCGCGCTCGAGCAGGCTGGCGATGACCGCAGCGCCGAGCTCGGGCGCCGGCGTCTTGGATAGGGTGCCGCCGAACTTGCCGACCGCGGTGCGGGCGGCGGCGACGATGACGATGTCTGTACTCATGTCAGTTGCTCCAGGGAAAGTGCCTCATTCCGAGCGCAGCGAAGGATCTCTTCCGCGCGAGACCTCGAGATCCTTTGCTTCGCTCGGGACGACGGCGATTCAGGCCTTCTCTTTCACGTAGCGACCGGGCGCGGGCTCGATCGCCTTCCACTTGCGGTTGCCCGGCGCCTTGGGCGCGGCCACCTGCTTGCCGCCGAATGGCCGCAGCCAGTCGGACCAATCGGTCCACCAGCTGCCCGGGTGCTCCTCGGCCTGCGCCAGCCAGGCTTCGGGGTTGGCCGGCAGGGCCGCGGTCTTGCCGATCCAGTGGCTGCGCTTCTTCTTCAGGGGCGGATTGATGACGCCGGCGATGTGTCCCGAGGCGCCGAGGACGAAGCGGCGCTTGCCCTTCAGGACGGCGGTGGTGCGGTAGGCCCCTTGCCAGGGCACGATGTGGTCTTCGCGCGAGGCATAGAGATAGGCCGGCGCCGAGATCTTGGAGAGATCGATCTTCTCGCCGCAGACGGTGAGCGCGCCCGGCTCCTTGAGCTTGTTCTCGAGATAGGTGTTGCGCAGGTACCAGCAGTACATCGGCCCGGGCAGGTTGGTGCCGTCGCTGTTCCAGTAGAGCAGGTCGAACGGCGGCGGCGTCTCGCCCTTGAGGTAGTTGCCGACGACGTAGTTCCAGACCAGGTCGTTCGGCCGCAGGAAGCTGAAGGTCGTGGCCAGTTCCTGCCCCTTGAGCAGGCTGCCGCCGCCGGCGCTCTCGGCGCCGATCGTCATCTCGCGCATCCGCGTGGACGCTTCGTCGACGAAGATGTCGAGGATGCCGGTGTTGGTGAAGTCGAGGAACGCGGTCAGGAGCGTCATGCTCGCCGCCGGCCGCTCGCCGCGCGCCTCGAGCACCGCGAGGGCGGTGGCGAGAATGGTGCCGCCGATGCAGAAGCCGAGGGTGTTGATCTGCTCGCTGCCCGAGATCTCCTGGGCCAGGCCGATCGCCTTGATCGTCGCCTGCTCGATGTAGTCGTCCCAGGTGCGCTTGGCGATCTCGTCGCCGGCGTTCTTCCAGCTGACGACGAAGACCCGATGGCCTTCGCCGACCGCGTGACGGATCAGCGAGTTCTCCGGCTGCAGGTCGAGGATGTAGAACTTGTTGATGCAGGGCGGCACGATCAGCAGCGGCCGCTCGTAGATCTTGGGCGTGAGCGGCTTGTATTCAAGCAGCTGGAAGAACTCGTTCTCGAACACCACCCAGCCTTCGGTCGTGGCGACGTTGCGGCCGACTTCGAATGCGCTCTCGTCAGTCTGCGAGAGATGACCCCGCTGCAGGTCGTCCCAGAGATGGCGCATGCCGTCGGCCAGGCTTTCGCCGCGGGTCTCGATCGCCTTCTTCTGCGCTTCCGGGTTGAGCGCCAGGAAATTGCTCGGCGAGGCCGCGTCGATCCACTGCAGCACCGCGAAGCGGATCCGCGAGCGGGTCTTCTCGTCGGCCTGCAGCGCCTCCACCATGCCGAGCAACGCGCGCGAGTTCAGCAGGTACATCTCGGCGAGGTACGCGCTGCCCGGCGTGGCCGTCCATTCACTGGCAGCGAAGCGCCTGTCGGCGAGGCCCCTGGTGGCCGCGGCGCCGGGATTCAGGACCCGGTTCCACGCTTCGATCGCGCCGCTCATGAAGTCGGCCTGAAGCTTGGCCAGGGCGTCGGCCGGAACGCCGAACTTGCCCAACGGCGGCGCTTCGTGGATGTCGCCCTTCGTTTCCATGGAGCGATTATCGTGGGGCGAGGCTAAAACCCTCCTATCGCAAACATGTATCTGCTCGCCCTGGGCTGGCTCTACGTCGTCGTCCTGATGACGGTGGCGGAAGGCAGCGCGCCCGGCGGCAGCTGGCTCGGGGCGGCCTTCACCTTCCTCCTCTACGGCGTGCTGCCGCTCG
>DATCGH010000664.1:0-10313 GCA_036509055.1 Caldimonas sp. | reverse complement strand
CTATCGCGAGGACCGCGAAGCGATCGGCCGGCGCCTCGCCGAAGAAGGCGGCCTGACGCTGATCCCGCCGTTCGACCATGCCGACGTCATCGCCGGCCAGGGCACCGCGGCCAAGGAACTGCTCGAGGAGACCGGGCCGCTCGACGCCTTGTTCGTCTGCCTCGGCGGCGGCGGCCTGCTCTCCGGCTCGGCGCTCGCGGCGCGCGCCCTCGCCCCGGGCTGCACGGTCTACGGCGTCGAGCCCGAAGCCGGCAACGACGGCCAGCAATCGTTTCGCCGCGGGGAGCGGATCTCGATCGACGTGCCGAAGACGATCGCCGACGGCGCCCAGACCCAGTCGCTCGGCAAGATCACCTTCGAGATCATCCGTCGCGACGTCGACGACGTGCTCACCGCCAGCGACGCCGAGCTCATCGAGGCGATGCGCTTCTTCGCCGAACGCATGAAGATGATCGTCGAGCCGACGGGCTGCCTCGGCTTCGCCGCGGCACGGCGGATGAAGGCCGAGCTGAAGGGCAAGCGCGTCGGCATCATCCTCAGCGGCGGCAACGTCGACCTGGCCCGCTTTGCCGCGCTCACCGGCAGCTAGGCGCTAGCCGCCGGACTCGCGCAGCACCTTTAGCAGGCTGGCGTCGTCCAGGGCGCCATAGCCGGCGACGCAGGCCACCCGGAAACGCTCGGCAGCGGCCCGCCCGAGCGGCGCCGTGAAGCCGGCCGCGGTCGCCATCTCCATCGCGAGGCGGCTGTCCTTCGCAAGCAGCGTGGTGTGCGCCCGCGGCGCCAGATCGCCGGCGATGGCGCGGCGCATCCGGTCCGAGCCGATCCAGCTCTGCCCGCTCGACTGCTCGATCACGTCGAGGGTGCGCGCCGGATCGAGGCCGAGCCGCTCCGCCAGAGCGATCGCCTCGGCGGCGCCGGCGAGGTTGATGGCCGCGAGCAGGTTGTTGACCAGCTTGGTCCGGGCGCCGTCGCCGGGCCGCTCGCCGACCCGGAAGACCTTTTCCGAGAGCGCCCCGAGCAGCGTGCGCTGGCGCTCGAACAGCACATCGGTGCAGGCGACCATCAGGCTCATGCTGCCATCGCGGGCGCGCGCCGGGCCGCCCGACATCGGCGCGTCGATGCAGCCGATGCCGCGTTCGCCCAGACGCGCCGCGATCGCCTCGGTGCTCGCCGGGCCGAGGGTCGGGCAGAGGACGACGCAGGCGCCGGCGCCGGGCGCGCCCTGCACCAGACCGTCGGCGCCGAACAGGACCGCGTCGCACTGCACCGCATCGACGACGGCGACGATCACCACCGGATGCGCCGCCGCCAGCGCCGCCGGCGCGGCATGCGCCACCGCGCCGGCACACACGCACTCGGCCTCGCGCGCCGGCTCGATGTCGCGCACCCCGACCGTCCAGCCGAGCTCGCAGAGGCGCTCCGCCATCGCGCCGCCCATGTTGCCGACGCCGATGAAGCCGACGCTGCGGGAGTCGGTCATGGCGGCCCCCTAGCCGCGCGGATGGTGGGTCGCGTGCAAGGCCTTCAGCCGTTCGCGCGCGACATGGGTATAGATCGTGGTCGTCGAGATGTCGGCATGGCCGAGCAGCATCTGCACCGCGCGCAGGTCGGCGCCGTGGTTCAGCAGATGGGTGGCGAACGCATGGCGCAAGGTATGCGGCGAGATCGGCGCCGTGATCTCCGCCGTGCGCGCATGCGCCTTGACCAGCTTCCAGAACATCTGCCGCGTCATCGGCCCGCCGCGCCCGGTGACGAAGAGGGCGTCGCTGCTGCGGCCGCCGAGGATCGCGGCCCGGGCCTCGGCGACGTAGCGCCGCATCCAGGCGTGCGCCTCCTCGCCGAACGGCACCAGTCGCTCCTTGCTGCCCTTGCCGGTGACGCGCAGCGCGCCTTCGGCGAAGCCGACGCTCACCGTCTTCAGCCCGACCAGCTCGCTGACCCGGAGGCCGCTCGCATACATCAGCTCGAGCATCGTCCGGTCGCGCAGGCCGAGCGGGGTCTCGACGTCGGGGGCGGCGAGCAGGGCCTCAACCTGCGCCTCCGACAGGGACTTCGGCACCCGCAAGGGCTGGCGCGCCGCCGCCAGGCGCAGCGTCGGATCGGTGCTCGTCAGGTGCTCGCGCAAGGCCCAGCGGAAGAAGCGCCGGAACACCGCCAGGCGACGATTGGCGCTGGTCGCGGCGCTGCCGGCATGACGTGCCACCGCGTATTCGCGCAGGTCCGCCTCGCTCGCGTCGGCGAGGGCACGGTCGCCGTGCCCGGCGAGCCAGGCCGCGAGCAGGGTCAGGTCGCGGCGGTAGGCTGCGAGCGTGTTCGTCGCGAGCCCGTCCTCGATCCAGAGCGCGTCGATGAAGCGGTCGATCGTCGCCGCGCTGCCGGTGCTCATCGATGCGAACGCGAGGTGCCCGGAGCGACTCGCCTCTGCCCTACTCGAGCGTCAGCTTCTGCGCCGCCACGACCTTCTTGTAGACCTCGTACTCGGCGGCGATCTGCGCCGCGAACTGCGCCGGCGTGTTGGCGATGATGATCGAGCCGGTGTCCTCGATCCGCTTCTTCACCGACGGATCGTCGAGCGTCTTCCTGACGGCGTCGTGGATCTTGTCGACCACGTCCTTGGGCATGCCCTTGGGGCCGTGGATGCCGTAGTAGGCCGGCCGGTTCACCGGCTCGAGGCCGACTTCCTTGAAGGTCGGCACGTTCGGCAGCACCGCCAGCCGCTGCGGCGCGGCGACGACGATGGCGATCAGCCGCCCCTGCTGGATGAAGGGCAGCGCCGACGGCAGGTTGTCGAAGATCATCGGCACCTGGCCGGCGACGGTGTCGTTGAGCGCCGGACCGGCGCCGCGATACGGGATGTGGGTGACGAAGGTGCCCGAGAGGCTCTTGAACAGCTCCATCTGCAGGTGGCCGATGCCGCCGGTGCCGGAGCTGCCGTAGGAATACTTGCCCGGGTTCTTCTTCAGCTCGGCGAGGAAGCCCTTGTAGTCGCGCGCCGGAAAGCTCGGATGCACCGCGATCACGTTCGGCGTCGCCGCGACGTTGATGATCGGCGTGAAATCGGTGATCGGGTTGTAGCTGATCTTGGGGTTGATCGCCGGGTTGGCGGCGGTGGTGGAGACCGTCGCCATGCCGAGCGTGTAGCCGTCCGGCGACGCGCGGGCAATCTCGGTGGCGCCGACCGAGCCGCCGCCGCCGGCCTTGTTGTCGACGATCAGCGTCTGGCCCAGCGGCCCGCTGATCTTCTCGGCGACGACCCGGGCGACGATGTCGGTGGTGCCGCCCGGAGCGAAAGGAACGATCAGGCGCACCGGCTTGTTCGGATAGCCCGCCTGGGCCCGGCCCAGGCCGGGCAAGGCGGCGAAAAGGGCGGCGCTGGCGAGCAGGGATCGGCGATTCGGCATCAACACTCCGGCGTCAATCGTGACGCGGAAGTCTAGGCGATGAGCCCCGCCGCGCTCGGCGGCAAAGGCCCCGGCGAGCGGTCGGCATACTCGTCCGGTGGCGAACCCCCTGCTCCTGCTGCCGGACTTCCTGTTGATCCTGCTCGGCTTCGTCATCTGCCGGGGCACCGCGCTCGACCGTCGCGTCTGGGACGCGGCCGAGCGGCTCGTCTACTTCCTGCTCTTTCCGGTGCTGCTCTTCACCTCGATCCTGAAGAGCCCCCTCAAGCCGGCGCAGACGCTCGACCTCGGAATGGCCGGCGTCGGCATGCTGGCGGTCGGCATCGCGGCGGCGCTGGCGATCGGCCGCTGGCCCGGGGTCGACCGGCGCCTCCATGCCTCGGGCGCGCAGGTCGCCTACCGCTTCAACTCCTATGTCGCCCTGGCGCTGGCCGAGCGGCTCTACGGCGCGCAGGGGCTGGCCTGGATGGCGCTCTTGATGGCGATCTCGATCCCGATCTGCAACGTCGCTGCCGTCTGGCCGTTGGCGCGCCACGGCGGCCATTCCTACGGCCGCGAGATCGCGCGCAACCCGCTGATCATCAGCACCGTGCTCGGCCTGGCCGGCAACGCCTTCGGCCTGGTGCTGCCCGAGCCGGTGACGACGACGCTGCAGCGCATCGGCCTGGCCGCCCTCCCCCTCGGCCTGATGGCGGTCGGCGCCGGCCTCACGCTCGGCGGCCTGAAGGCGGCGCCCGGCCTGGCCACGAGCCTGCTCTCGATCCGCCACGCGCTCCTGCCGGCCGTCGCGATCGCTCTGGCGCTGCTGCTGCACCTCCCGCCCGAGCAGCGCAGCATCGTCGTCCTGTTCGGGGCGATGCCGACCGCTTCGAGCGCCTACGTGCTGGCGGCGCGCATGGGCGGTGACGGCAGTTTCGTCGCCGGGCTGGTGACCGTCTCGACGGTGCTCGGCATGGTGAGCATTCCGCTCTGGCTGGCGGTGCTCGGCCTCGTTTCCTGATCGTCCTCGGCGCCTAGGGCCCCACTGGTCTCTGGGCCAGCGCCCAGTCGATGTGCTCCCGGACCATCGGGGTCGCGCCCTCGCGGCGTGCGCGCAAGGCGGCGACGATCGCAGCCTCGCCGCTCGCGCGCAGGGCGTTGCCGAGCCCGACCGCGAGATTGCGCTGCCAGCGCTCGAAGCCGATGCGACGGATCGCGCTGCCCTCGCTGCGGCGCAGGAACTCGGGCTCGTCCCAGGCCCAGAGCTCGAGCAGCGATGGCGCGGCCAAAGCGGCCCGGGTGTCGAAATCGGCGAGCGGGCTGCGCTGCGCGTACTTGTTCCACGGGCAGATGAGCTGGCAGTCGTCGCAGCCGTAGATGCGGTTGCCGATCGCGGCGCGAAACTCCAGCGGAATCGCCTCCTTCAGCTCGATCGTCAGGTAGGAGATGCAGCGCCGCGCATCGAGCCGGTACGGGCCGACGATCGCCCGGGTCGGGCAGACGTCGATACAGGCCGTGCAGATGCCGCAGTGCGGCTCGACCGGCGGCGTCGGCGGCAGCGCCAGGTCGACGTAGATCTCGCCGAGGAAGAACATCGAGCCGGCCTGGCGGTCGAGGGCGAGGGTGTGCTTGCCGCGCCAGCCGAGGCCGCTGCGCGCCGCGAGTTCGACCTCGAGCACCGGCGCCGAATCGGTGAAGACGCGATGGCCGAACGGGCCGATCGCATCGGCCAGGCGATCGGCGAGCTGCTGCAGGCGGTGGCGCGACACCCTGTGATAGTCGCGGCCGCGGGCGTAGATCGAGACCGCGGCCTGATCCGGCTGGCCGAGGCGCTGCCATTCGCGCGCCTGCCAGTCGGCCGGCGTGTCGCGCGGCAGGTAGTCGAGCCGGGCGGTCACGACCGAAAGCGTCCCCGGCACGAGCTCGGCCGGCCGGGCCCGCTTCAGACCGTGCGCGGCCATGTAGTCCATCGCGCCGTGAAAACCGTTGTCGAGCCATGCGAGCAACGGGGCTTCGGCGGCGGCGAGATCGATGCCGGCGATGCCGATCTGGGAAAATCCGAGCTCGCGGCCCCAGCCCCGCACTTGCGCGAGCAGGGCCTCGCCGTCCAGGACGTGGGATTCGTGCATTGCAGTCTTCGATTCTAGGAACCCGGCTTGTCCACTGGCCCGACGAGGCGGCGTGCGCCGCGAGCGCCGCCCGCCTGGCCGGACACTCCGGCCTCGCCGATGCGTTCATCGAGCTGCACGGACCGCTGGGCGCCGGCAAGACCACCTTCGCTCGCTACCTGCTCGCCGCCCTCGGCGTCGAAGGCCGCGTCAAGAGCCCGACCTACACCCTGATGGAACCGTATCGCAGCGACGCCGCCCACGGCGGCTTCCCGATCGCGCACTTCGACTTCTATCGCTTCGACGACGACCAGGAATGGGAGGACGCCGGCTTTCGCGACGTCTTCGCCGAGCCCGGCCTCAAGCTCGTGGAGTGGCCGGAGAAGGCCGAAGCGCTGCTGCCGCGCTGCGACCTGCGCCTGACCCTGCTGCCCGATGAGCAGAGCGCGGCGCGCGAGCTGCGGATCGAGGCGCTGAGTCCCCGCGGCGAGGAGCTGCTCGCATGACGACCTCGGCCTCGCGCCGCCAGGCCCTGCGCGCCATGGGCGCCCTCGCTCTGGGCCTGGGCGCGCGCGAGCTCGCGTTCGGCGCCGCCATCGTCGCCGTGCGCGTCTGGCCGGCCGAGGAATACACCCGGGTGACGATCGAGTCGGACGCGCCGCTCGCGGAAAAGCACTTCCTCGCCGACAACCCGTCACGCCTGGTGATCGACGTCGACGGCCTCGAGCTCAGCCCGCAGCTGCGTGAGCTGGTCGGCAAGGTCAAGCCCGACGATCCCTTCATCGCCGGCGTGCGCGTCGGCCAGAGCCAGCCGCGCGTGGTGCGGCTGGTGCTCGACCTGAAACAGGCGATCGCGCCGCAGCTGTTCACGCTGGCGCCGGTCGCGGCTTACCGCCATCGGCTGGTCTTCGACCTGCATCCGGTCAAGGAGCCCGACCCGCTGCTCGCCCTCATCCGCGACAAGGAGCAGGCCGAGGCGAAGGCGGCGCAGTCGGTCCAGGATGCGCTCGGCGAATTCATCGGCCGCATGAACTCGGCCGCCGCCGGGGCCTCGTCGGCCGCGCCGGCATCGCCGGCGGCCGTCGCGGGCGCCGCGCCGCCCGTGCTGCCCGTGCTGCCGGGGCCGGTCGTGCCGCCGGTGCTGGCGCAATCGAAGATCGACCGGCTGGTCGTCATCGCCCTCGACCCCGGCCACGGCGGCGAGGACCCGGGCGCGATCGGCCCGAGCGGGCTGCGCGAGAAGGACGTGGTGCTGGCGATCGCGATGCAGCTGCGCGACCGGATCAACGCCAACCCGTCGATGCGGGCGATGCTGACCCGCGATGCCGATTTCTTCGTCCCGCTGCACGAGCGGGTGAAGAAGGCGAGGCGGGTGCAGGCCGACCTGTTCGTCTCCATCCACGCCGACGCCTTCCTCAATCCCGAGGCGCGCGGCGCCTCGGTGTTCGCCCTCAGCCAAGGCGGCGCCTCGAGCAGTGCCGCGCGCTGGATGGCCAACCGCGAGAACGCCGCCGACCTGGTGGGCGGTGTCAACGCCGCCGTCAAGGACGAGACGGTGATGCGGGCGATGCTCGACATGAGCACAACCGCCCAGATCAAGGACAGCCTCAAGCTCGGCGGCGAGGTGCTCGGCCAGATCGGCAAGGTCGGCAAGCTGCACAAGGGCAGCGTCGAGCAGGCGGGCTTCGCGGTGCTGAAGGCGCCCGACATCCCCTCGATCCTGGTCGAGTCGGCCTTCATCTCGAATCCCGGCGAGGAAGCGAAGCTGCGCGATCCCGAATATCGCCTCCAGCTGGTGGAGGCGCTCTCGAGCGGCATCCAGCGCTATTTCGCGCGCAATCCGCCGCTGGCGCGCAGCCGGCAGCTATAACCAGGGCCGAAGCTTCAGGAGAACGCATGCTGCATCCCCAAGCCAAGGCCCTGCTCGCCCTGATCGAGGAGCGGGCCCTGCCACCGATGCAATCGCTGTCGCCGGTCGAGGCGCGGCTGTTCTATCGCGACCGCCGCGCATTGACGCAGCCCGAGCCGCCGCCGGTGGCCGAGATCGCGGAGCTGTCGGCCGACGGACCGCATGGTCCCATCCCCCTGCGCCTGTACCGGCCGTCGCGGCGCAGCGACGACCCGGCGGCGGCGCCCGTCCTGGTCTACTTCCATGGCGGCGGCTGGACCATCGGCGATCTCGACACCCACGACGTGCTCTGCCGGCAGCTCGCCAACGCCTCGGACTGCGCCGTGGTGTCGGTCGACTACCGCATGGGACCCGAGCACCGCTTCCCGGCCGCGGTCGACGACTGCCTCGCCGCGACCTATTGGGTCCGCCGCCATGCCGACACCCTCGGCCTCGATCCGGACCGGCTGGCGGTCGGCGGCGACAGCGCCGGCGGCAACCTCGCGGCCGTCGTGGCACTGCTCGCCCGCGACGCAGGCGATCTGCCGATCGCCCACCAGTTGCTGATCTATCCGGCGACGGACATGCGCTGCGTCCACCCGTCGCACGCCGAGAATGGCCGCGGCTATCTGCTCGAGACGCCGACGATCGTCTACTACCGGGGCAACTACATCGACGACGCGGCCTGCTACCTCGACTGGCGCGCGTCGCCGCTGCTGCACGCCGACCTGACGAAGCTGCCGCCGGCGCTGGTGCTGACCGCTGGCTTCGATCCCTTGCGCGACGAAGGGCTGGACTACGCCAACGCACTGGTCGCCGCCGGCAACAGGGCGACCTACGTCTGTTTCGAGCGCCAGATCCACGGCTTCATCACCATGGGCAAGGTGCTCGACGAAGCGAACACCGCCGTCGCGATGTGCGCCGCCGAGCTGGCGCGCGCCTTGAAGCGCTGAAGCGCGCTTCGCCGGATCCCCTGGCGCGCCCTCAGCTCGGCGCGGACTCGCTCTTGGCGGTCGGCTTGGCCTTCTGCGTCGTGGACTTGGCCGCGCTGCCGGTCTTGCGCCCGGCCTCCGCAGCCGCATGACCGGTCGCCCGGCCCGCTTCCGCCGCGGCATGACCGGTCGCCCGACCCGCTTCCGCTGCCGCATGGCCGGTCGCGCGGCCCGCTTCCGCCACCACGTGACCCGTGGTCCGACCGGCTTCCGCGGCCGCGTGACCGGTGGCCCGGCCGGCTTCAGCGGCCACATGGCCGGTCTTCCGACCGGCTTCTCCCGCCGCATGACCGGTCGCCCGGCCGGCTTCGGCGGCCCCATGCCCGACGGCGCGACCGGTTTCGGCCACCGCATGGCCGGGCTGGGTGGCGGCGTCGGATGCCACCTTCCCGGCCGACTCGGCCGCCGCCGGCTGCACGACGGCGGCAGAGAGGAAAAGGGCACACAGGGCGAGCGGAGCGCGCAGCGAACTCATGGAATCTCCAGGTGATGAACGGGTTGCCGGTCGTCCTTTTTTGGCAAGCGCGGTGCCGAATGGCCCTGCCCACGCCGCCACGACGGGCGCAAAATGACGCAAGAACTGTCTTGCGGTGCAGCTGCGCCGAGGAGATCGCGATGAAAGCCCCGACCCGCATGCTCATGGCCGCCCTGGCGGCGGCCGCCGCACTGTCGGCCGCACCGCTCGTCGCCGAAGCCCGGCCGGGTGGAGGGGGCGGCGGAGGCGGCGGAGGTGGTGGTGGCGGCGGCAGCCCCGGATACAACCACGGCGGTGGCGGCTGGCATGGCGGAGGCGGCGGCTACTACGGCGGCTACCGCGGCTGGTATGGCGGCTGGGGCTACCGCGGCTACTGGGGCCCCGGCTACTGGCCCGGCTACTACTGGGGCGTCGGCCTGGGCGTCGGCGCCCTCGCCTACTCCGCGCCCTATTACCCGTACTACAACTACTACGGCGGCTACTACGGCTATCCGGCCTACCCCGCCTACCCCGCGCCGGTGGCCGAGTACGTCGTCAGCGAGCCGCAGCCCGGCGACCGGGTCGTGCGTTCGGGACAGCCGGTGCCGTCGACGCCGCCGCCCGATCCGATCTTCTATCCGCGCAACGGCCAGTCGCAGGCCCAGACTGAAGTCGACCGCCAGGCCTGCAACCGCTGGGCGACCACCCAGGCCGGGGCGATGAGCGACGCCCAGATCTTCCAGCGCGCCACGTTCGCCTGCATGGAAGGGCGCGGCTACACCGTTCGCTGAGACCAGGCGCGCTCCCGGCCGGGAGCGCAAGCTCAGGCCGGCTTGACGCGCTGCTTCATCCGCGCCCGCCAGGCGCCGAGGAAGACGAGGGCGCCCGGGATCAGGATCGCACCCCAGATGATCTTGTCGAGGTTTTCCTTGACCCAGGGGATGTTGCCGAACAGGTAGCCGGCGAGGGTGATGCTGCCGACCCAGAGCGCGCCGCCGGTGACGTCGTAGAAGGTGAACTTGCGCCGCGTCATCTGCGCGACGCCGGCCACGAACGGCGCGAAGGTGCGCAGGAACGGCATGAAGCGCGCCAGCACGATCGTGATGCCGCCGTAGCGCTCGTAGAACTCGTGCGCCTGCAGGAACGCCCGGCGGTTGAAGAAGCGCGAGCTTTCCCACTGGAACACGCGCGGGCCGAAATGGCGGCCGATCGCGTAGTTGCTCTGGTTGCCGAGGATCGCCGCGGCGGTGAGCAGCAGCAGCGCGAGCGGCAGACTCATCAGGCCGGCGCCGCACATCGTGCCGACCACGAACAGCAGCGAATCGCCCGGCAGGAACGGCATCACCACCACGCCGGTCTCGACGAAGATGATCAGGAAGAGCAGCGCGTAGACCCAGGCGCCGTAGGCGCGCACGAACGCCGCCAGGTGCACGTCGACATGCAGGACGAAGTCGACGAGTTGGGCGACGAGATCCATCGCGGCCATTATGG
>DATCGH010000663.1:0-3099 GCA_036509055.1 Caldimonas sp. | reverse complement strand
GTCGGCTTCGAGGAGGGCCATGCGCACTTCGCGCAGCATGTCCTGCACGTTGTCTTCGGTGATGCGGGCCTGGCCTCGCATCGTCTTGACGAGCCGGCTGAGGCGATCGGTCAGGGCAGAAGCCATCAGGCGCGCACGCGGGCCGAGCCGAGGTGCGAAAGTACACTTGGACAATGATTCTATCGTTCGGTGCCGACTCGGCCGGCCTCGGGCCGGGGGTTCTGGCACTGACTCTTTCGAGCCTCGCCGCGCTCGTCTGCTACCTTGCGGCGGCGCTGCGAAGCGACCGCTTTTCGTCGGCCTTGCGCACCGCCTTGCTCGTCGGCTGGATCGCTCACGGCCTCGCGCTCGCCATCGACATCGCCGGCATCGGCTCCGGCGTTCCGGGCGCGCGCTTCGGCTTTGCCCCGGCGCTTTCCCTGACCCTCTGGCTGGTGCTCGCGGTCTATCAGTTCGAGAGCCGCCGGCTGCCGCTGCCCGGCGCGCGCCGCGCGCTCGCGACCTGCGGTGCCGTCGTCGTCATCCTCGCCTGGGCCTATCCGGGTCGCGTCCATCCGCAGGCGGCGTCGGTCTGGGCGCCGCTGCACTGGCTCCTCGGCATCGCCTCGTATGGCCTGTTCGGCGTCGCCGTGCTGCACGGGCTGCTGCTCAGCCGGGCCGAACGGCAGATGCGCCGCGCACCGCTGGCCGGTACGGCGCCCGCCGAGGGATTGCCGCTGCTGCGCCTGGAGCGGCTGACCTTCCGCTTCGTCGCCGCCGGCTTCGTCGTCCTCTCGGCCGTGATCGTCCTCGGCACCGTCTTCGCGAGCGGCTGGCGCTGGGAGCACAAGACCGTGTTCACCCTTCTCAGCTGGCTGGTCTTCGCCGGCCTGCTCGCCGGCCGACGCGCTCTCGGCTGGCGCGGGCCCAAGGCCGCGGGCTGGCTCTACGCGGGCGCCGTCTTGCTGCTGCTCGCCTACGTCGGCTCGCGCTTCGTGCTCGAGGTCCTGCTGAACCGTCCGCCTTCGACCTGATGAAGATCCTCCTCTTTCTCGTTGCCGTCGTCCTGCTGCTCTGGCTGCTGCGCAAGAGCAGCACGCGGCGCGCGCCGCCGCCTTCGCCGCCGCGCGACCCGGCCGCGACGCCGCAGCCGATGCTGGCCTGCGCCCAATGCGGTGTTCATCTGCCGCGCGACGAGGCGCTGCCGGGACGCGGCGGCGTGTTCTGCGGCGAAGCGCATCGCGCCGCCTACGAGCAGGCGCATCCGGACCGGTCATGAGCGCACGGCCGTTCCGAAGGGAGCGCTCCGCCCCGCTTGGCGGGACCGGCCGCAGGCCGAGGACGCGCCCATGAGCACAGCGAGCGGCGTGCCGCGCTCGACCCGGCCGGCGCCCATGGGCGACGAGTCCTGGTTCGGCGCCTTCGGCCCGACCACGGACGCCTCGACCATGGCGGAGGAGTCGCAGTTCAGCGCCTCGTGGCACAGCGAGTCGCCCCGTGCCGCGCGCGCGGTTCGCCGGCGCCGGGGCAGCAGCTCGACCACCTTCGAGCGGATCTACCGCGCCTTCATCGGTGCCCGGGCCGCGCTCGGCGTGGCCCTGGTCCTGACCCTCGCCGTCGCCAGCGTCTTCGGCTTGCGGCCGACGCCGACGATCGTCGCCCTGAGCCTCGGCTTCGCGACACTGGCGATCAGCATGTGGCTGCTGCCGCGCTTTCGGCGCGGCGCGGCGCCGCACACGATGGCGCGGCTGGGCAGCCCGCAATGGATCGGCACCATCGGCGCCGACCTCGTATTCTTCACCGGCCTGCACCTCGCCTCGCCGGGCTCGAGCTTCAACTACGTCGCCCTGCTCGTGCTGCCGGTGCTGATGGCCGGGGTGCTGACGCCGCGCATGCTCGCGCTCGCGACCGCGGCGCTGGCGACCTTGGCCCTGCTCGGCACCGCCTGGCTGAGCCTGCTCTCCGGCGGCGACGCGACCTCGCTGATGACGCAGGCTGGCGTCGCCGGCAGCGGCTTCTTCGTCATCACCGTCCTCGCCGGCGAGCTCGCCGGCCGACTGGCGCGCGAGGAGCTGAGCGCCCGCGGCAGCCTCGAGATGGCGCGGCAGCAGGCGGCGTTGAATCGCCTCGTGATCGAGGAGATGGAGGACGGCGTGCTGGTGGTCGACCGCGGCGGCAAGGTCCGCGCCGCCAACCCGGCGGCCCGCCGCCTGCTCGCTCCGGAAGGCATGAGCCGATCGGCGCCGTTCCAGCTGCGCGGCGTGCCGGCCTGGGGCGCCCTGGTCGATGCGGTCGAGCGCGCGTTCGCCGAAGCCGCCTGGCCGGAAGCGGGGCGCGACGTGCCGCTGCAGTTCGCCCCCGACTCGCACCGGACGCTGCGCCTGCGGGTGCGCTTCACCCGCAAGCGCGAGGCCAGCGCCAGCGAGGAGGTCTCGGTGCTGTTCCTCGAGGACGTGCGCAACGTGCAGGCGCGCAGCCGCCAGGAAAAGCTCGCCGCCATGGGCCGGGTCTCGGCCGGCATCGCCCACGAGATCCGCAACCCGCTCGCGGCGATCGCCCAGGCCAATGCCCTCCTCGCCGAGGACGCGACCGATCCGGCGCAGCGCCAGCTGACCAAGATGGTGACCGAGAACGTCGAGCGGCTGATGCGGATCGTCGACGACGTCATGGAGGTGGCGCCGGGCCGGGTGCAGGAAGTCGGCGCCATCGACGCCACGGCGCAGCTCGCCGAGGTGAGCGGCGAATGGGCGCGGGCCGCCGGGATCGAGCTCGGCGAGCAGAGCGTCCTCCGCGTCGAGCTGCCGGGCGAGCCGGTCGGAGCGATGTTCGATCCGGAGCACCTGCGGCGCGTGCTCGTCAACCTGCTCGACAACGCCCGCCGCCACGCCAGCCACCGGCCCGGAGCGATCCTCCTGGCCCTGCGCGCCGAGAGCGAGGTTCGCGCCGAGTTCAGCGTCTCCTCCGACGGCGCGCCGATCCCGGCCGACGTCGAACCGTATTTGTTCGAGCCCTTTTTCTCGACCCGAAGCCGCGGCGCGGGCCTGGGCCTTTACATTTGCCGCGAGCTCTGCGAGAGATACGGGGCGCGCATCGACTACCGGCTGCTGCCACCCGACGCGC
>DATCGH010000662.1:0-2066 GCA_036509055.1 Caldimonas sp. | reverse complement strand
TGACCGACGCGATCGGCCGGATCGCGACCTTCCTCGAGCACTACCGCAGCCGGCACGCGCGGCAGGCCGCATGAAGCCGATCCAGGTCGGCCTGCTCGGCGCCGGCGTCGTCGGCAGCGGCACCTTCGCCGTCCTGAAGCGCAATCAGGAGGAGATCCGGCGCCGCGCCGGGCGCGAGATCCGCATCAGCCACGTCGCCGATCTCGACACCGCGCGTGCTCGTGCATTGGTCGGGGACTCGGCCGAGGTGCTTGCCGACGCCCGGGCGGTGATCGCCCGGCCGGAGATCGACGTCATCGTCGAGCTGATCGGCGGTACCGGCGTCGCCCGGACGCTGGTTCTGGAGGCGATCGCCGCGGGCAAGCATGTCGTCACCGCCAACAAGGCGCTGCTCGCGGTCCACGGCACGGAGATCTTCGCCGCCGCGCGCGACAAGGGCGTCGTGGTGGCCTTCGAGGCGGCGGTCGCCGGTGGCATCCCGATCATCAAGGCGCTGCGCGAGGGCCTCACCGCCAATCGCATCGAGTGGATCGCCGGGATCATCAACGGCACCACCAACTTCATCCTCTCGGAGATGCGCGCCAAGGGCATCGACTTCGCCACCGCCCTGGCCGAGGCGCAGCGCCTGGGCTATGCCGAGGCCGACCCGAGCTTCGACATCAACGGCACCGACGCGGCGCACAAGGCGACCATCGTCAGCGCCATCGCCTTCGGTGTGCCGGTGCAGTTCGCCAAGGCGCATGTCGAGGGCATCGCCGAGCTGCAGGCCGCCGACATCGCCTACGCCGAGCAGCTCGGCTACCGGATCAAGTTGCTGGCCATTACCCGGCGCCGCGATGCCAAGGCGGGCGCACCGGCCGGGATCGAGCTGCGCGTCCACCCGACGCTGGTGCCGACGCAGCGCCTGATCGCCAACGTCGAGGGGGCGATGAACGCGGTGCTGGTGCAGGGCGACGCGGTCGGCACGACCCTCTACTACGGCAAGGGCGCAGGCGCCGAGCCGACCGCCTCGGCGGTGATCGCCGACCTGGTGGACCTGGCCCGGCTGGCCACCGCCGACCCCGATCACCGGGTGCCGCACCTGGCGTTCCAGCCGGCGGCGATGCAGGACCTGGCGGTCCTGCCGATCGACGAGGTCGTGACCTCGTTCTACCTGCGCCTGCAGGTGGCCGACGTCGCCGGCGTCCTGGCCCGGGTGACCGGCATCCTCGCCGACCACGACATCTCGATCGACGCGTTGCTGCAGCGCCCGGCGGCGATCGGCGCGCACGAGGGCGCGGCCCGCACCGACGTCATCATCCTGACCCACGACACGGTCGAGGGCCGGATGACGAAGGCGATCGCGGCGATGCAGGCGCTGCCGACGGTGCTGGCGAAGATCGTGCGCATCCGCAAGGAAGACCTCGGTTGATCCTTCCGCAGACCTTGTCGTCATGAAATACGTCAGCACCCGCGGCGAATCCGCCGGGCGATCGTTCTGCGAGATCCTGCTCGAGGGGCTGGCTCCGGACGGCGGCCTGTACCTGCCGGAGCGCTATCCGCACATCGACGCGGCGACGCTGGCGCGCTGGCGCCGCCTCGCCTACCCGGAGCTGGCGTTCGAGCTGCTCTCGCTCTTCATCGACGACGTGCCGCCGGGCGACCTGCGCGCGCTGCTGCGCCGGACCTACACCGCCGAGGTCTTCGGCGATCCGCGGATCGTTCCGCTCCGGCCGCTGGAGGCGGGCGTCTTCATCCTCGGCCTGTCGAACGGGCCGACGCTGGCGTTCAAGGACCTGGCGATGCAGTTCCTCGGCCAGGCCTTCGAGTACGAACTGGCGCGCTCCGGGCGCACACTCAAGGTGCTGGGCGCGACCTCGGGCGATACCGGCAGCGCCGCCGAATACGCGCTGCGCGGCAAGCGCGGCGTCTCGGTGTTCATGCTCTCGCCGCACGGCCGGATGAGCCCGTTCCAGCAGGCGCAGATGTTCAGCCTGCAGGATCCCAACATCCACAACATCGCCGTCGAGGGGGTGTTCGACGACTGCCAGGACCTGGTCAAGGCGGTCTCGGCCGACCCGGCCTTC
>DATCGH010000661.1:0-2493 GCA_036509055.1 Caldimonas sp. | reverse complement strand
GTTCTTCGGCGTCCTGGCCTTCGTGCTCGAGGAGAACGGCTTCCCGGTAGCGCCGGCGATCCTGGGCGTCGTGCTCGGCACCATGCTCGAGGAGAACTTCATCACCTCGATGATCAAGAGCGACGGCAGCCCGGCGATCTTTTTCACCCGGCCGATCGCCGGCGGGCTGGCGATCGCGACCTTCGTGATCCTGCTCTGGCCGGTGGGGGCGTGGGCGGTGCGGAGGATGAGGGGGAAGGCACAGCCGGCATGAGACGCGAGCCGAGAAGGCGCGCCGCTGGCCACCGCGGCGTGGAACTCTCTGTCGGCGACGTTTTCACCTGAGCCGTCGCTTTCGACATTTCGTCGCACAGGAGTAACGTTCGGCGCCAGTCCCTGCCAGGATGCCTGGCATGGCCTCGCCCATGACCACGAGTCGTGGCGCGAGCATTCGCCGAATGGGAGCTTGAGCCTTGGACGCACTACCCGCGACTGAAACGTCAGAGACGCCACCCGCCCCGATACCCCTGGCGCCGGTGGCCGAGAACCAGCGCATCGAGGCGCTCGATGTCGTCCGCGGCTTCGCGCTGCTGGGCATCTTCCTGATGAACATCGAGTGGTTCAACCGCCCCATCGCCAGCCTCGGCGAAGGCATGCCGCGCGGGCTCTCCGGCCTGGACTGGCTGGCGAGCGGGTTCATCGCCTACTTCGTGGCGGGCAAGTTCTGGACCATCTTCTCCCTGCTGTTCGGCATGGGCTTCGCCGTGATGCTGGTGCGCGCTGAGCGCGCCGGCCGGAAGTTCACGAAGGTCTACCTGCGCCGCATCCTTGCCCTCGCCGCGTTCGGCGGCGTGCACTTCATCTACCTGTGGGAAGGCGACATCCTCTTCAGCTACGCGGTGGGCGCGCTCGCCCTGCTGATCGTGATGTACGGCCGGGCCTGGCCGATCCTGATCGGTGTCGCGGTCCTGGTCGGCCTCGGGTTCATTCCGCGGGCCGACCCCTTCTTCGCCGTCGCCGGCGGGCTGGCGGCTGCCGGTCTGCTGGCCCTGTATCTGCGAGGCAGGAAGCGGGTCTCCTGGCGCGGCATCTCGGTGCCCCTGGCCTCGTTCCTCATGCTCCTGGCCGGTGCCGTGATGTCGATCGTCGCCGTGGTGTTCTGGCTGATGCCGCACGGGCCGCTCGAGCCTCGGGTGCCGCTCTCCGTGTTCGGGCCACTGTTGCTCGTCACCGGCTGGCTGTCCTGGAAGTACCACGAGCCGGCCGAGAAGCGCAGCGTGCGCATGGCCGTGAGCATCTACGTCTTCGCCGGGGTGGCGATGACGTCGATGAGCCTGATCCAGCACTTCGCGCCCGATCCGGAGGTGGCGGTCGCCACGCCTGCGAAGCAGGAGCCCGCCGCCGCGGCCAGGGCGGCCAACGACAAGGCCGCATCGAGCGCCGCGGCGCCGGGCGCATCGGCTGCCAAGGCGGCGAAGCCGGAGAAGACGCGGGAACAACGCGCGGCGGAAATGAAGGCCGAGCGCGAGAAGCGGGTCAAGGAACACGCCGCCCGCAAGGCCGAGGAAATCAAGGTCTTCACCACCGGCAGCTACCTCGACGCCGTCGACTGGCGCGCGCGCCTGTTCCTCGAGAAGGCGGCCGGCGACGCCGGCTTCGCGGTCGTGCTGACGAGCATGTTCCTGCTCGGCGTCTGGTTCGTGCGATCCGGCGTCATGGAGGACACCGCGACCCACCTCGCCTTCTTCCGCAAGCTGGCGCTCTACGCCTTGCCGGTGGGCATCGGGATCGGCCTGCTGACGAGCTTCATCGCCATGTCGCACACGCCCGGCGACCGCTACGACGGCTGGGGCATCGCGCGCGGCCTCACCATGCTCGGCAACCTGCCGGCCTGCCTGGGTTATGTCGGCCTGGTGGTGACGATGCTGCACAGCCGCACGGCCTTGTCGCGCATCCGCGTGCTCGCGCCTGCAGGGCGCATGGCGCTCACCAACTACCTGATGCAGTCGCTGATCTGCGTGATCTACTTCTACGGTTTCGGCCTCGGCCATTGGGGCATGCCGCGCGCCCAGCAGGTACTGTTCGTGGCCGCGGTGTATGCCGCGCAGATCGCGTTCAGCCACTGGTGGCTGGCGCGATTCCGCTACGGCCCGATGGAGTGGCTGTGGCGCGGATTCACCTATCGGCAGGTGCCGCCGATGCGCAAGGCCGGCGCGCCTGCGGCGGTGCCGACGCAAACTGCCTGACCCGGGCGCAGGCGGCTACTTCGCGGGCACGAGCTCGATGCGGCGCGCACTGGCCGCCTCGACCCGGGCCCGGGTGTAGAGCAGCGGGAAATACTCGCCCTTCAGCCACAGCGGCGCCAGGTCGCGGTAGTGCGGGCTGGCCGGATCACCCGATTGTCCGGGCGTGTTGATGGCGCGCGAGTTGTCCCAGTCGCCGACGTCGATGACGATGCGAAACGACGCGCCGCTGACCTGGCGCAGCGTCGCCGGGTCGTAGCTGGATATGTTC
>DATCGH010000660.1:0-3032 GCA_036509055.1 Caldimonas sp. | reverse complement strand
AGCTGCGTGCGGCACGCGAGTTCCAGCCGGTGCGCCCAGTTGAAGGCTTCGCTCACCGTCTTGCCCACGACCAGCGCGCCATGATTGCGCAGGATCAGCGCCTCGCCGCTGCCGAGATCGCGGACAAGCGATGCCTGCTCGTCAAGATTGAGAACGACGCCACGATAATCGTGATAGCCGATCTTCAGAAAGCGCATCGCCGTTTGGGTGATCGGCAGCAAACCGCATTCGAGCGACGACACCGCCATCGACGCCCAGCTGTGGGTATGGATGACGCAGGCGACGTCCGGCCGCGCCGCGTGGACGGCGCTGTGGATGACGTAGCCGGCCTTGTTGATGCCGTAGCCGAGGTCGCCGAAGTCGGGCTTCGACAGGATGGCGCCGCTGCGGTCGACCTTGATCAGGCTCGACGCGGTGATCTCCTCGTACATCATCCCGTAGGCGTTGATGAGGAAGGCGCCGGGCTCGCCCGGCACGTGCGACGAGATGTGGTTGGCCATCATGTCGGACATGCCGTAGAGGTCGACCAGCCGGTAGCACGCCGCGAGGTCGACGCGGGCGCTCCATTCGGCTGCCGAGCAGCGATCCTTCAGCGAGGGAATCGACAGCTTGCCGGATGTCGTCATGGCAGGGCCTCCAATGTCGGTGCTCGTCGTCACTCGTCGCCGAGCTTCAGCGCGCTCGGCCGGCGCTTCTCGATCGCCCACTTCACGAGCGCGACGCTGCGGAACACGCCGTGGGCGAACTTGCCATAGGGCAGGGTCAGGAACAAGGCCATGACCACGCCGAGGTGGATGGCGAGCCAGAGCGCCATGGCGCCGCTGTCGCGCCAGCCGAGCAGGGCGAGGCCGGTGGCGCTGGCGAGGAACAGCAGGGCGATGAAGCCTCGGTCCATGGCGTTCTGCGAATCTTCGCGATGCGCAGGGTCGCGCCGCCCGTGCAGCCAGAGCAGCCCCGCCGGCCCGACGAGCAGGCCGATGCCGCCGAGCGTGCCCAGCAGCACCGGCAGGCTCCAGAGCGGATAGGGCGCGCGCTCGCCGAGCCCGTAGTGATAGAGCGTGGCGACGCAGGTGGCGGCGAAGCAGAGCAGGAAGCCGTAGAAGGTGAAGTGGTGGAAGCGCCGGCGGCGCAGCGTGAAGGCGTCGTCCTCGTCATTGCAGCCGAGGCCGTGGCCGCCATCGAGATAGCGCAGGCCGAGCACGCTCGCCGTCGCCTCGCCCAGTGCGGGCGCACTCGCCCGGCCGGTGGAGATGTCGCGGCAGAAGCGGGTCGCGCCGATCGCCAGCGCCACTGCGGCGTAGACAAACACCGCGCCGAACGTCCAGGCGAGGAAGCTGTGCGGGAACACGGCGTAGAAGTCCCCGGCCAGCGGCCGGTCGACGAGCTGCCCGGCGCGCGCCGCGGCGAGGACGAGAAAGGCGACCAGGCTGGCCGTCAGCGCCAGGGCCACGGTGAGGCCGTTGCGCGCATAGAGCGCGCCGAAGGCCCGCGGCCAGGCGTAGTCGACGTAGGTCCGGCGGCGCACCCGCGCCATCGCCCGCGGCACGCTGACCGCGAACTCGTGCGGCGACGCGTACTGGCAGGCGTGCAGGCAGGCGCCGCAGCCGTGGCAGAGGTTCGCGAGGTAGTGGATGTCGGCCTTGGCGAACTCGAGCCGGCGTGTCATCGCCGGAAAGACGGCGCAAAAGCCCTCGCAGTAGCGGCAGGCGTTGCAGATCTGCAGCTGCCGCGCGACCTCGGCCTCCGAGGGGTCGAGCATGTCGCCCGGCGCCGGCCGCACCGCGGCGCCGCTCGCTTCGGCGATGAGCGCATCAAGCGGCCGCATGCGGCCTCCGCGCCGAAGCGGCCGCCGCCGCACCGCTGCCGGCGATGCGCCCGAAGGCGGTGCCGATCGTCATGCCGACGCCGCCGGTGTAGCCCTTGCCGAGGACGTTGCCGGCCATCATCTCGCCGGCCACGAACAGGTTCTCGGCCGGCACGCCGGCGAAGTGCACGGCCGCGCGCTCGTCGACCTTGAGGCCGAGGTAGGTGAAGGTCACGCCGGGGCGCAGCGCATAGCCGAAGAAGGGCGGCGTGTCGATCGGCCGGGCCCAGTGGCTCTTGGCCGGCGCCAGGCCGGCGGTAGCGCAGTCGTCGAGAGCGGTGTGGTCGAAGGTGCCGCCGCGGCAGGCGGCGTTGTAGCGCTCGAGGGTGGCGATGAACGCGGCCTCGGGCAGGCCGAGCGAGCGCGCCAGCTCCGGCAAGGACGCCGCGCGCGTGCCGGGAAAGACCGGCGGCATGAACCGGCCGACCGCCTTGGCGTCGATGATCGACCAGGCGATCTGCCCCGGCTGGCCCGCGACCAGCCGGCCCCAGATCGCGTAGCGTTTCGGCCAGAAGTCCTCGCCCTCGTCGTAGAAGCGCTCGCCGTCGCGGTTGACGACGACGCCGAGCGAGACGCAATCGATCCGGGTGCAGATGCCGCCGTCGTAGAGCGGCGCCCGGGCGTCGATGGCGACCATGTGCGCCTGGGTCGGATCGCCGACGCGATCGGCACCGGCATCGAGCATCAGCCTGAGCAGCACGCCGGTGTTGAAGCGCGTGCCGCGGATCAGGAAGTTCTCGGCCGGCCGCTCGCCGCGCTCGTTCGTGCCCCAGGCTTCGTTCAGCCACTCCCGGTTCGACTCGAAGCCGCCGGCGGCGAGGACGCAGGCCCGGGCCTCGATCCGCTCGCCGCCGATGCGTGCGGCGATGAAGCGTGGGCCGTCGAGCTCGATGCCGTCGACCGGCGCCTGGTAGCGGACAGCGACGCCGAGGGCCTCGGCGCTGCGGTAGTAGGCATTGACCAGGGCCTTGCCGCCGCCGAGGAAGAACGCGTTGGTGCGGGCGAGGTGCAGCGTGCCCGAGAGCGACGGCTGGAAATGCACGCCGTGGCGGCGCATCCAGTCGCGGCAGGTCGAAGACGCCCGGATCGTCAGGCGGGCGAGGCGCTCGTCGGTCAGGCCGCCGGTGACCTTGTGCAGGTCCTGCCAGTACTCCTCCTCGGGGTAGGC
>DATCGH010000659.1:0-3586 GCA_036509055.1 Caldimonas sp. | reverse complement strand
CGGTCTTTGCGTTCCAGCCGGTGCCGACGTTGCCGGCGTACTTGAGCTCGCCGCCCTCGTGGTAGCCGAGCAGCAGGCTGCCGACCTCGCCGTGGGCGTTGGCGCGATCGGTGAAGCCGCAGATCACGAGCTCCTGGCGGGCGTGGCACTTGAGCTTCAGCCAGGTCTCGGTCCGGCCGGACACATAGGGCGCGTCGCCGCGCTTCAGGATGATTCCTTCCAGGCCCATCTGCCGCGCCGCCTCGAGCATCTGCGCCGGTGCCGCATCGAAGCTCTGGCTGAGCCGGACCCGGTCGGCGGCATCGGCCTCGACGATCTCGCGCAGCAAGGCCCGGCGCGCACGCAGCGGCACCTTGCGCAGGTCGCGGCCGGCGTGAAACGGCAGATCGAACACGAAGTAGTCGATCTCCTCGCCGGCGACGCTGTCGATCGCGTTCTGCAGGGCATTGAAATCGGGCACGCCCGCTTCGCTCATGACGACGATCTCGCCGTCGAGCCAGGTCGAGTCGACCCCGAGCGCCTCGATCGCAGCGGCGAGCGCCGGCATCTTCTTCGTCCAGTCGTGGCCGTTGCGGGTGACGAGCTTCGCCTTGCCGCCCTCGATCCGCGCCATCAGCCGGTAGCCGTCGAACTTGGTCTCGATCACCCAGTCGCCGGCCGGCGGTGCCGCCGCCAGGGTCGCGAGCTGCGGCTCGATCCGCGCCGGCAGCGCCGCCTCGGGCAGCGTCGCCAGGTCGGGTGGGGCGACGGCGACGGGTGCAGCCTTCACCGCGGCGCCGCGCGCGGCACGCGGCTCGCGCTCCTCGACCGGGCCGAGCGGCGTTGCCACGACGCTGTCGGGCAGGGCGGCGATCACGTCGTATTCGGCCAGGGGCCGCGCCCATTCGTCCTTCTTCTTGAACAGCATCCACGGGTCCTGGCGGTCGCCGGGCTTGGCGATCCGCACCAGCTCCCACAGGCCGGCGAGCTTCTGGCCGTGGAGCCGGAACAGGAGCTTCCCCTTGGCCATGCCTTCGGCCGGGTCGCCCACCGGCTCCCAGGTGCCGCTGTCCCAGACGATCACCTTGCCGGCGCCGTACTGCTTCGGCGGAATCGTGCCTTCGAAGGCCGCATAGTCGAGCGGATGGTCCTCGACATGGATCGCCATCTGCATCTTCGAGGGGTCGTACGACGGTCCCTTGGGCACCGCCCAGCTCAGCAGCACGCCGTCGTGCTCGAGCCGGAAGTCGTAGTGCAGCCGGCTCGCCCAGTGCTTCTGGACGACGAATACCGGCGCGGCCAAGCGCTTCGTCACCGGCTTCGCTGCCAGGGGCGCCTGGTCCGGCTCGGGCGTGCGCGCGAAGTCGCGCTTCTGGCGATAGCGGGCCAGCGGCGCGGGCGCCTTGTTCTCGGATGCGGCCATGGCGGCGCGAGGATGCCACACGCCCTCGGCGCGCGCCGCTCGTCGCCTGTCCGTAATCGGTCGTAAGACAGGGGCTGCGCTGGCCCTGCTCTTGCGCTTGACGGCACGCGCGGCCCTCGGTGACGTGATCCGTCAGCGAATACCGCTTCAACTGCAACCGATTGTCAGGCGCGCTTCAGGTGGCGCAGGACCCAGCCGATATGACGCCCCGCACGAGCGGGGCCGTGATGACAAGTGACGAATGACGCCTGACCCGTTCGTGTTGATGCTGAGCCGGATCCAGTTCGGCCTGACGATCGGCTTTCACTACATCTTCGTCCCTCTGACCCTCGGGCTGATCGTCGCCGTGGCGATCATGGACACCTTGCGCGTCACCACCGGCCGGCACGACTGGCGGCGCGCGGCCCGGTTCTGGTACCGCTTCTTCGTCCTCGCGTGGTTCATCGGCATGGCCACCGGCTACCCGCTGCGGTTCCAGCTCGAGCAGCAATGGGCGGGCTACAGCGAGCGTGCGCGCGAGGTCATCCACGCGATCATGGGCATGGAAGGGATGATCGCGCCGGCGATGGTGTCGCTGGTGCTGGTGCTGGCGTCGCTGGCGCAGGGCCAGCCCGCCCTCGACCGCGCCATCACCCGCTGGCTCCTCGCCGGGGTGATGCTGCTCCAGGGCGCCTGCATCGTCACCCTGAACGCGTGGATGCAGCATCCGGTCGGCACCGAGGTCGGCGCCGGCGGTGCGCAGATCGTCTCGATGCGCGCGATCTTCCTCAGCCCGACCGCGCTCGCCAAGGTGACGCACACCCTGAGCGCCGGAATGCTGACCGGCGCGATGTTCATCGCCGCGGTCTCGAGCTGGTACCTGCTGCGCCGGCAGCACCGCGACATCGCCCGGATCTCGCTGTCGCTGGCGTTGCCGATGGCGGCGATCGCCCTCGGCGCCGTGATCTGGAGCGGCCACGAGAGCGCGCGCGTGGTGATGACGATGCAGCCGATGAAGTTCGCGGCGATGGAGGCGCATTGGGAGCACGACCCCGGCCCCTCGTCGCTGACCTTGCTCGCATGGCCCGACACCGCCCTGCAGGCCAACCAGTTCGCGGTGTCCGTGCCGAAGCTGATGAGCTGGCTGGCGACGCACAGCGACGAATCGCCGGCCGGCGTCCGCGACATGCTGGCGATCGCCGAAGAGCGGATCGAGCTGGCCCTGCGCGAGGGCGTCGGCCCCGACGGCGAGGGCTGGCGCCAGCTGCACGCCCGCACCGCGGCGACGCGCAGCGACTGGCGCACGCTCTCGCCCGAGGCGCAGGTCCATGCCACCGCCCTGGCCAGCGTGCCGAGCGTGCCGACGCTCTTCGCCGGCTTTCGCGTGATGGTCGGCAGCGCCTTCGTCCTCGCCGTCGTTCTCGCCTGGACGCTGATCTTCCGCCGACAGGTGCTCCAGGGCAGCGAGCAAAGGCCTCTGCGCCTGCTCCTGCTGGCGCTGCCGCTGCCGTGGCTCGCCACCTTCGCCGGCTGGACCGTGGCCGAGGTCGGTCGCCAGCCCTGGGTAATCTACGAGCAGCTGGCCACGGCCAGCGCCGCGCGCCTGCAGCCCGCGTCCTCGGCCGTTGCCGAGCTGCTGATCTACTTCGCCGCCTACGGCCTGCTGGCGATGCTGTTCGTCGCCGTCTACGGCGCCATCCTGCGCGCCGGTCCGCGCCGCCAGCTCTGGAGCTCGGCCTGGCAATTCCGCCTGCGCTCGCTGTTCGGCCACCGCCTGCAACGGCGCACCGCAGCGGCGGCGCGGGCCAGCGCCTGGAACGGCCGGCCGACGCCGGCCCGGCCGGGTCGCCCGGCCTCGACCCGGCGCCACCGCCCGGGCGACCGGAGCCCGGGCCGCGCCTGACCGGCGGACGTCGTCCCCCTGTCGCCGGGGCCTGCGGCGAGGCGTGCGACGATAGCGGTCGACGTCTTCGTGGAGAACGCCTTGAGCCCCGAGTTCCCGACCGCCGCCTTGCGCGCCACGGCCACCCTGTCGCTGCTGCTCGCGATTGCCGGCTGCAGCGTCTTCAAGACCAACGAGGAGGCGCAGGGGGCCATCAACCAGCGCGTCGTCGGCATGTCGGTGGGCGACTTCTTCGACCGCTACGGTTCCTGGAAGACCCGCCAGGTGCAGCCCGACGGCGCGGTCGAGTACGCCTGGATCTC